>JAHDHW010000153.1 GCA_020631105.1 Saprospiraceae bacterium
TTTGAAAGGTACATCAATAAAAAAGTAATGTTCATGAAGTATATTTTGATGTGTTGTTTGAGCTTTTTATTTATAGCTGCCTTAAGTGCTCAAACTGCCACAGGATTGGAGCAGGCTAACGATGGCCCGGGAGGGCAGAACTACATTCATGCAGAAGTAAGTCAATATGATTATGCCGACAAAGCCAATGGTTTTTGGTTATATGAACCTGCAGCTCCGATACCAGCTTCTGCTAATGTTATTGTTTTTATCCATGGATATGGTGCTTTAAACCCTATGATCTATGGAGGTTGGATTAAGCATTTGGTGAGACAAGGTAATGTGGTGATTTTCCCAAGATATCAGAAAAATTTAGTGAGCCCGTCTCCGAAGCATTTTGTTGAAAATGTATTGGATGGAGTACATGCAGCTTTGGATACGCTTAGGAGCAAAGGGCATGTGCATCCGATTGTAGATCATTTTAGCTTGGTAGGTCATTCATATGGAGGGGTTTTATCCGCAAATTTAGCGGCGAATTTTAAGCGGTATGAGATTCCTCAACCCAAAGCAGTGATGTTGGTTTCTCCCGGAACCGGACCATTTAGTGGTGGACTATTAAAAAGCTATGAGAATATACATGAAGATACCAACCTACTAATAATGGTAAGCGAACAAGATCGAATTGTAGGCGATAAAATTGGAAAATTGGTGTTTTCAACGGCTACAAAAGTCAAAAACAGGAATTTGATCCGACAATATGCTGACTATAATGACGGTACTTTTATTACCGCTGGGCATAATGAAAGCTACTCGCTTGACAAAAGCTTTGATTCTGGATTACGGAATGCAACTACTCGTAGAGCAATGAGGATAAGTAAGCTTGATGTGATTGATTTTAATGGCTATTGGAAATTGTTTGATGCCTTGAATTCTTATACTCGGGCAGGTATTTACCAGGAATTTGCCTTTGGAGGGACTCCAGAGCAAATAAATTTAGGGACTTGGAGCGATGGTTCTCCTGTTAAGCCATTAAAAGTAGAACTGCCTGATACCGAACGAGAAATAGCTGAAAAAATTCGATAATGTATTGGTTGACAAATGCTTAGAAGCATTTAATTTGCCCTTTAATTCTTTAGGTCTGCTTTGTAAGTTCGATTAAATTATTGATATTTATCGGACAGAACTGCTATGAGAAAACGTAAGTGTACTGTTAGGTGTCCGCCCCGGAGCTAGCATTGTACAAACCAAAAAACTTACGTAATGGCAGACTACCCCAATGAAACGAATAATTCGTTTCAGGAAAACTTCGCGGAGGGACCACTGTTTGAATTTAATTTCGAAACAGCTAGTTCTATTAAACCAAATGGACTTACCGAATCGCAATTGACTGCGAACGTCCAGCCTTTTATTATTCACAATACACCTAAATTTGATTTTCAAGCAAAGAACAGGCGTTTTCCTTTTCGAAAGGCTGCTGTTGTTGTACTAACTGCTGCTTTTCTTTCTTTGTTTACCTTTTCGATATTCCATTTAAGTGGAATCGATATGTCAACAATGAAAGCAAGTATCCGTTCTAGTCAAAACCTGGAAATAGCGGAATGGACTGCAGCGAACGATTTTGAAACAGCAAAAGTAGAAATCCAGCCGGTGGAAAATGAACAATTCGAAACAGCAATGGCTGTCGAACCTTTACTAAAAGAAGAGTCAATCGAATCTCAGCCTGAGACTCCGGTAACGGAAGAAATGACAATGCAAGCAGCTGATGAGGAATTGACTGATCATATGTTAGCAACAGAAGAATCTATTCAAGAAGTAAAAATTATTATAGAAGAACCCAATGAAAACGCTGCTGATTTACCTCAGATAGTTGAGGAAATACCCCATGAAGTTTCTTCAGTTGTCGAGGTAAAAACAGTAGTTAAAAAGAGCATTTATGATCAAGCTTTGAACCGCTCTCTGGCAGAAGGAAAATTTACCTTTGTAAAGTTTGGAGCAGTATGGTGCACACCTTGCAAAATTATGGAGTCTTCTGTTTTTAAACATGAGACCATTATAGACCTGCTTGAGAATCGGTTCGTTACTTTAACTCTTGACGTAGATATAGGAGAAGGGAAACTTCTAAAAGATCAATATTATATTCAACAATTACCTACTTATGTTTTGCTGGATGAACGAGGACAGGAGCTTGGACGTTTGAAAGGCTCAACTAGCTCAAAGAAAATGCTCGAATTCTTAGAGTCTGTTGTACCTTTTATGCCAGAATATCCTTTTGTAGAAGAGACTAATTTACCAGCAGATAAGTAATAATCTGTCTTTAGATTCATTTATAATAGTTCAACGGTTATTGATAAGGAGCTGCATTTCTAGAAATGTGGCTCCTTTTTGTTTTGGGTGAAGAGGTGGCTTGCTTTAAGATTGAAGTCAGGGAAGCGAGATTGACCTAGATGGAAGGAGAGTTTAAATTAGATATTTAGGGAGTTTTCTAATAAGATTAGCTTAATCTTCTTCAATAAACTTTACAAGTTCTTCCAGATTCCAGGCGTCCTCTATAGTTCGTTCTCCAATTGCTGTTCTTCGCAATGCCGTGAGGTAACTACCACTTTCCATTGCTTTCCCAAAGTCATGAGCGAGCGAGCGAATGTAAGTGCCTTTACTGCAAGTTACCTCGAAGTCGATCAGCGGGAGATCTACCTTAGTTAAATTAAAATCAAAAATATGGATAGGCCTTGGTTTGACTTCTATTTTTTCGCCGGCACGCGCGAGCTTGTACATCTTTTTACCTTCCACCTTTATCGCGGAAAAGATTGGCGGATATTGATTTTGCTCGCCCAGAAATTGCTGACGCGTCTGCTCTATTAATTCAGCTGTGATATGATCGGTCGGGTAGGGGCCTTCTTCTGGCTTCTCTGCATCATAAGATGCGGTAGTTGCACCCAATTTGATGGTGCCGGTATAGGTTTTGGGTAAGCCTTGAAGGGTATGTAATTGCTTAGTGAATTTTCCGGTGCAAATAAGTAGCAGCCCGGTTGCCAATGGATCGAGCGTACCCGCGTGTCCGACTTTGATTTTCTTTACGTCAAGTCTTCGTTTGAGTTTATAACGGATTTTGTTGACGACATCAAAGGAGGTCCATTCCAGGGGTTTGTCTACCAATAGTAATGCACCTTCTTTGAAGTCATAAGGGGGGCGTGAATTGAGTTGCTCCATTATCTAAAATATACCCATGCCAAAGAGAATGGCAATGATAGCGACTACAAAACAGTAATAAGCAAAATAGGATAACTTACTCTGCTTCACTAATTTAATCATCCAGGTACATGCTACTAGTCCGGTAAGGAAAGCAGCAAGGAATCCTATAGAAAGCGGAATCATGTTAGCAGCAGAATAGGTAATATCGCCACTAAGGATATCCTTCGCCATTTTCCCGAGGATCAATGGGACCACCATCAGAAAGGAAAAACGCGCTGCGCGCTCTCGGTCAATTCCAAGTAATACAGAAGTTGAAATGGTCGCTCCAGAGCGAGAAATACCAGGTAGTATAGCGATAGCCTGCGAAATACCAATGATTAATGCATTGGAATAACTTACTGATTTATCGGTTTTTTTGGCGCGATCTGCAAGGAAAAGCAATAGACCAGTAACGATAAGCATAAAACCAACCAACATAATCTGGCGATCGAATAACATTTCCATTTGCTCTTCGAACAGCAAACCGATAATTGCGGCAGGAATCATCGAAATGATAATCTTCAAAGAGAAGATAGTTTGTTCATTCCATTTGAATTGAAATAAACCCTTAAGGATTTCCATTACATCTTTTCGGAAAACGATGATTGTACTTAGCGCCGTCGCAGCGTGCAAGACTACCGTCATCAGCATACTTTGCTCCGCTACACTATCATCATTCAAAAAGAATTTGGCCAGCTCCAGGTGACCACTACTACTCACGGGTAAAAACTCAGTCAAGCCCTGAATGATACCCAGGACAATTGCTTCGATAATTTCTGTCATTGAATTAACGGTTGGTGTCTAAAACCGGATTTTTTTTGAAAATGGCAAATACCAGGACAACTAGCCCTCCAAGAATAAGGATTGGTGCAATAACCGTGCGGGTTGTGCTATAGATCAAGTTTTCATCCCAAACTTCAGGGCTAGGCATTGCACCTCCTGTCATAAGAATAAATCCTAAGGCCATTGCAACTGCACCCGCAATCATGAGGATGAAATTCTGACGACCAAAGAGTAAAGGTTCTTTTGGTCTCTGTACCGAACTTTTGGACCTGGAGGTAGTTGGTGTGATACCACCAGATTTCTTGCTCTTAGATGGAGCAGATTTAAGGGAGGTAACGACTTTCTTCTTAGATTTTTTAGCCATTTCTATCTTTTTTAAACAGTTGTACGCGCAAAATTCAATTCGGTTCAATCTTTAATAAAGATCATCAATGCGCATCCGTAAATATTTATTAACGATATAGTAAGTACTCAGTGTTGTAATCAAAATGCCGATAACGAATAAAGCACCAAACAAAATTATTATCAGGCTTGGATCGAGTAGACTTTCCAACTCAATCATATTATTTCGGATGAAAAATATCATTCCCGTTAACAGCGCAATTGCGATCAGCACACTCCAAAATCCATTCTTGAAACTCTTAATCAGGAATGGTTTACTTATAAATCCCCAGGATGCACCGACCAGCTCCATATTTTTTATCAAAAATCTATTGGAATATAGGGCTAGTTTAATGGTGTTGTGGATTAAAGTAATCGCCACAAAGATGAACAAAATCCCAAGGACGAGCGCAAGGTAACTTACTTTTTTTATGTTTGCTTCGATGTTATCCACTAATCCTTCCTGATAGAATACGTCTAAGACCGCAGGATTACCCAATAACTGCTTTTTGATAACAGAAAGGCTATCTGTATGCATATAATCTGCCTTAGTGCTAAAGTTGATGACATTATAAAAAGGATTAGAGAACCCAAGTTCGCTAAAGGCTTCACCAAACTCTTTCTCATGCATCTTCGCAGCTTCTTCTTTACTTAAGAATTGAACACTCTCTGGTCGGACAAAGGTAGCATTGCGAAGCTGTTGTTCCACCTTAGTATACTCATGTCCGGCTAAACCATTCTTTAGCTCTACCATGATATTGACTTTCTCTTTGTAAGATTTTACCAGTGATTGGCCATTCAAGAGGATAAGCCCAAAACAACCTAATAGGAAAAGTACCAAAGCTACACCTAGGATAGAGTACCAATAGTTGGGCTTACTCCGCTTAACCAAATTTTTAGGGCTATTATTCATTATTCTAAAGGATCGAAGAAAGCGCAAATGTAAGGAATTTGATGCAAATTCCAGTGTAGAATGCAAAGGCTTCGAGTCCATGATAATATAGCCTGTTTGTCCTTCCGGAAAGCTAGGACTTTGGGCTATTTTAGGGCGATAGCCCACTTTTGGCCCTTAATTGATGAAAGAAGCTCTTAAATAATTTTTAAAACGCGTAGAAATAAGCAATTTTGTAATAATTACCAGCGTTCACAGGACGTTGCATACCCTCTTACTTGTTTATATTGATCGCCGCTTTCGAACACGAACGTTTATTTATGCAAAAGTTATTTTTTATTTGTTTGGCCCTCCTGTTTAGCCTAAACCTTTCAGCTCAAATCCGTATTGATAATGCTTCTTTTGAAGGAGAAGCGCAGGATGCTACCATGCCAAGTGGCTGGTTGAGCTGCAAAGCGGGTACAACACCAGATATTCTACCAGGCTCCTGGGGCGTAACCAATGAGCCATCAGAGGGGGATACTTATATTGGTTTGATCACTCGACCGGACGGTTCCTGGGAAAGTATCGGACAACGATTACTTCGACCTATAATGAAAGGAACTTGTTATTCAATGACCCTTGATTTGGCACATTCCAGTACATATACAGGGTACAATCAACCGGTGAGACTAAGAATCTGGGCCGGAAGAGCTCGATGTGATCGCCGCCAAATGCTCTGGCAAAGTGAATTAATTAACCACTCGGACTGGGAGACTTATGAAATTGAGTTTACGCCCGGCGGATCTTTTCATTACATTATCCTGGAGGCTTATTTTCCGTCACATCATCCTACACCACATAAAGGAAATGTGCTCATCGACAATATGTCGGAGATCCGGAAATGTAAGCGAGCGTAGAGGAAATAAACAACTTCTTTCTGATGGCACTGAATTAAACTTCTGGACTAATCCTACATTTATCTAGACTAATCTTTCATTTTGCAGCTCCTGTAAAACCTGGGGAAATATTTCGTTGAAATATACTTATCTTATCAGATAATATACATTGAACAACTTCTTTTATAACCCCTAAGTACAGCATAAATGCAAAAGTTAAACTAGCTCAGTAATCCCGGTAAGGATTTCTGAATAAGATGATGCTCACTAAGTCAGCGATAGGCAGAATTAGAGCGCCACAAAATCTGTGTATACATTTTGCCCTGTACTTAGTAAGAAGACATTAACCCTCAAAAAACCAACAAAATGACTTCTCCAAATCCAGCTCCGATGCTGGCTCCGGTTCGATCGGAAGCGCGCATTAATGCCCTTGATGTAATCAGGGGCGTCGCATTACTAGGAATTTTATTGATGAATATTCACGGAATGGGCTTGCCCTATGGGTACTTTGACCCTGGTGTTTCCGGTGGTTCAGAAGGTATGAACTTATACGTTTGGATCATGAACGAAATGCTTTTTGAAGGAACCATGCGTGGATTATTTACCATGCTATTTGGTGCCAGTATAATTTTGTTAACCTCGCGATTAGAGAAAAATGGTGCAGGAATAAATACTGCAGACATTTATTATCGACGGCTGACCTGGCTATTGCTCTTCGGGGTAATACATGCTTATCTGATCCTCTGGGATGGAGAAATTCTGTTTCCTTACGCTGTTTTGGGAATGCTTTTATTCCCATGGAGAAATATGAATCCAAAAGGATTATTGACTGCTGGAATAGTACTGTTAATCCTAGGCACTTTATGGAGTGCGCGAGACTACCAAAATACCTTAAAAATTCAAAAGAAAGGATTGGCTGCCGAAGCGATTAAGCTTCAGGGAGATTCTTTAACGGTTGAACAAACTAAAGCGCTCGAAAAATGGGAAGAGAAAAAGAAACGGAAAACACAGGAAGAGGCAGATGAATGGACTGAAAAAATGCATAAGGGCTATTGGTCGATTGTCATGGACAAAGTGAGTGTCAATCAAAATATGCAAACTTTTATCTTATACCGTTATTTCTTCTGGGACTTATTGGGTTTTATGTTTATCGGAATGGCCTTATTCAAATGGAAAATCTTTCATGGTCAAAGAAAAGCTAAGGTATATCTCTGGATGCTTCTTTTAGGATATGGCATTGGACTAACAGTCAATTATTTTGAAACGGTCGCAAAAATCGAAAGTGAGTGGGATGTCGTAATAAGATATCGGTCAAGTCTTACTTATGATCTTGGAAGATTGGCGACAACTATTGGTCATATAGGTTTAATAATGTTATTCATTAAATCAGGAATTCTCCAATTTTTACAGCATGCCCTGGCTTCCGTTGGTAAAATGGCCTTAAGTAATTATGTAATGCACTCCATTATTACGGCTATTATATTCTTGGGTTTTGGGTTTTCCATGTTTGGTCAATTACAAAGATTTGAATTATACTATGTGGTATTGGGTATCTGGATTTTTCAATTAATCGCAAGTCCGATCTGGTTGAAATATTACAGGTATGGCCCCTTAGAGTGGTTATGGAGATCCTTGACTTATTGGAAGAAACAGCCATTTAAAATAAAATAAAATTACTTGATTAGACTAAATCCGGGCATGACCTCGTAAGTGACTTGATAAAAAACACTTCGACGTCATGCTCTGTTTATGGCGAGGTGAGCTTCCACTTTCTTTTCCAACGTTTCATTTGCCCGGGTTCAATAATACTTAAGATCGAAGCTAAAGCATCCGCAGTGGTGCAGTCAGGGGCTTGTACGGTAATAGTAGATACATCGCTCATTCCATAGCCCGTCTTAGGGTTAATGATGTGTGCATAGCGAATACCTTTGTGCTCAAGATAGCGGTAGGTATCACCGGAGCTTGCGATAGCAGCTCGGGAGGACTGAAGCGTGATCCCGTCCGGCGTTTGGATTTTCCAAGCCGGATCAGCGGACGTAATCCGATCGATGGAATCGAGCGGATAAGGATCAGTGAATAATAAATCTCCTCCGCCATCCACCAGCGCGTATTTTATGCCTTCTTGTTTTAAGATTTTCATTGCTTCATCTATGGCGTAACCTTTCGCAATACCGCCCAGGTCAAGTCGCATTCCCGATCGAATGAGTTTGACTTTTCTGGACAGAGGGAAGAGCTTAATCCATTTGTAGTTTACTTTTGATCTAGCTTCCAGGATGGCCGAGGAATCGGGGAACTCCTGTTGCCGAAAAGCTTTCCGCCATAATTTACTCAGAGGGCCAATCGTCACATCGAAATGTCCATCTGACCATTTGGACCATTTTTTTGAGCGCCGTAAGATGCGGTATAAATCTTTGCTGACTTTTATCTTTTTACCCGTACCGCTACTGGCAGATAATTGACTGAGCTCGCTTTCGGGGAGGTAATCACTCATGATCCTATTCAATTGAGCGACTCTTTGAAAAGCTTTATTCGCTGAGTTGTCAGCTTGGAATTGGGTCTCCGCGAAAAGTATAATGCTAAACCGCGTGCCCATATGTTGTTCCTGATATTCGTAACGTTCTAAGGGCTGTGCCCGACTGGTCAATGCAGTGACCAGGAGCAAAGTCAAAACTCCAAATGGTGTAAGTGGATTTTGTTTAATCATCATCTTTTGCAAGATCTGTGCTTCGTTTAATGTTTAGCTTTTCCATTTTGGAGTAGAGGGTAGTGGGGCGCATCGCTAGGATTTTTGCGGCTCCATTTTCGCCGCTTACTCGCCAGTTAGTATGTTGTAATACCTCGATTATATGTTTCTTTTGGATTGCTTCCATGCTTAAGAAGTCCACGGGTTTTTTCACCTTTTGCTTGGGATTAAACCAATCACCCAATTGAAGCTTTCCGCGTTTGGACATAATGATCGCCCGCTCGATCAGGTTTTCGAGTTCGCGTACATTACCCGGAAAATCATAAGCCGTTAACTTATCAATTACCTTTTGTGGAACGACCTCAATCTTACGACCCAGTTTTAGTCCGAGTTGATCACAAAAGTATCGGGTAAGTAAGGGGATGTCTTCCTTGCGTTTTCTTAAAGGAATACTATGGATCGGAAAGACGTTCAGACGGTAATAGAGATCTTCTCTGAATTTGCCGTTTTCGATTTCTTTGAGTAAGTCCCGATTTGTTGCGGCGATCAGCCGAACGTCGACCTGTAGGGTAGTGGTACTCCCGAGGCGTTCGATCTCTCCTTCCTGTATTGCGCGTAGCAATTTTGATTGTAACTCTATAGGCATCTCGCCAATCTCGTCCAGGAATAAGGTGCCTTTGTCTGCTAATTCAAACTTACCAATCTTTTGGCTAATCGCACCGGTGAATGCTCCTTTCTCGTGACCGAATAGTTCACTTTCAATCAGGTTGGCGGGGAGGGCAGCACAGTTAACTTTAATCATAGGGCGTTTACTCCGACGACTTAATTGGTGTACTGCTCTTGCGATTAATTCTTTTCCGGTACCACTTTCTCCGGTGATCAAGACGGTTGATGAGGTATCCGCTACCTGTTCGACTTTTTGCAATACCTTCTTAAATTTAGCGCTGTTACTGACGATCTCTCCAAAGTTGTTTTGGATCTCAATCTCTTCCTGCAGGTAATTGTTTTCGGCTTCCAGTTTTTCTTTAAGGCTCCGGATTTCCATTAATGCCCCCCGAAGAGCGGCCTCTTTTCTTTTTCGTTCTCTGATATCCCGAACTATGGAACAAGTGTATTCCATCTCTTCGAATTGCACATAATTTCCACTAATCTCCACGTCGATCGGTTCATCATCTTTGGTGTAGTGCATTCCCTCAATCAGGAATTGTTTCTCTTTTCTAAGTCGGGTAAAAAGGTTGTTCAGGTCTTCAGTAGTCAGATCTTTGGACAGGCTAAGAATATTCATGGATTCCAGTTCTGCCTTGGTATAACCGTAGCGTTGACAGGCAGTTTCGTTTACATGCTTGATAAAGCCTTTTGGGCAAATCCAAAAGATGGCATCTCCCACGCTTTGGATGGTAGCATCCGATAATCGGGCAATACGATTGTTTTTTTTGCGATCGCTGATATCTCGTACGATGGAGCAGCTAACCGTTTTGCCATTTAGCTCAACAAAATTATTCGTGATATCTACCGGAAAAATAGTTCCGTCTTTTCGACGGTGTGAGCTTTCGAAGGTAGCAGCATTTTTGACTTGTTTGTTCCAGTGTTCGGCCCAGATATCCGGCGTAAAATTCGGATTGATATCAAATACATAAAGCGCTAAAAACTCTTCTCGGGTATATCCCCATACCTGACAACCGACAGGATTGACTTCGAAGAACTTCCCATTCTCATCCATCCAAAGTACTGCCTCTGGTAATTCATTAAGGGCTTTTACGGATAATTTGCCAAGGTCAAAGTTATGCTGTGCCATACGAATCGATTTAGGGCCAAAAGAGGGACTAAGGTAGGTTTATTTTTTCGTAAAATTACGAAATATCGTAAAATGTTTTCGTAAAAGTACTAATTTTTAAAAATGATGAAAATTTTTATACGACTGATTTACAGTTGTTTACGGCTGTTTTGTGGAATGGTTTTCAGTTTTGGTACACCCATTGGATTATACTTACCAAAAATATTTGGAAATGCAATCTTTAGAAAACGTAAATAATCTGGCCGAACTACTTTCCTTACTACAGGAAGAATCAAAACCAATGTTCATCAACTTATGCGCTCGTTGTGGTAATAATCATTACCTCACGGACCAGGTAGTCAGTAAGCTACAAGAAAAGTATGGTGCTGAATTAGGTTATCAAAAACTACCAGCGAAGGCCTCTGCAATTATCAAAGAGGAATTGCAAATCTCCAAAAACCCAGTTTTGCTTTTAATCAAAAACGGCGTCATTCAATCCTTATTTGGAGGCATGGTAGCTCAGTACAAATTAGAGCAAGCACTTAATGAACTTAAAACAATTCAATCATAATTCGATTATAATTTAATCATAACGGGAATTTTCCCATAAATTTAAACATCATGAAATCTTTGCTTATAACCCTCTTTGCGAATTTGCTTCTTGTCAATATCATTTTCGCACAATCAATTGATCAGTCATTCTTTAATCAGGCGGATGCCTTTTTTAAGAAAAATGTAAAAAACGGATTAGTAGATTACGCTAATCTAAAGAATGATGCTGGCCTAAAGTCCCTAATCAAAGCTGTCGAGAACGCAGACTTAGGAAACGCCGACCAGGCAACCAAAAAAGCATTTTACATTAATGCTTATAACTTACAAGTGATCAACGCTGCTACGCAGCTGTATCCACTGAACTCGGTACAATCGGTTGGTGGCTTTTTTGACCGAAAAAAAGTTACCGTAGCGAATAAGTCTCTAACCTTAAATAATCTGGAGAAGCAGTATTTGCTAAAGCCTTATAATGATGCACGGCTACACTTCGTTTTAGTATGTGGTGCTTTGGGCTGTCCTCCGATTACAACTTTTGCTTATCAGCCAAGTCAGCTGGACCAGCAATTAGATCAGCAAACAAAATTAGCGGTGAATAATCCTAAGTTTATCCGAGTAAATGGAAATACTGCTGAGCTTTCTCAGATCTTCAATTGGTACGCTGCTGATTTTGGTGGCAATAAAACGAATATTCTAAAGTTCATCAATAAATACCGTACGCAGGATATTCCTCAGAGCTCAAAAGTGAAGTACTACGATTATGACTGGACCCTGAATGATACCGCTGCAAGTTCTGCAGCAGTATCTGGTACAGACGAAGAAGCGGCCAATGCTGGCCGCTACATCGTTTCTTCTACAATTCCAAAAGGCGGGATCGAGTTAAAAGTATTTAATAATCTTTACACGCAGCGAACGGGATCAAAGGAAGCTCTGGTTGATCGCTCGACTTTCTTTACCACGTCAGTTAGCTTTTTATATGGGCTTAATAATCGTTTTAATGTGGGCTTTGCGACCCGATACCGACGCGTGCTGAATGATCAGTTACCTTCTTCACCATTTTCTGTTTTTGGGAGTAATGCGGATAGTAATTCGCGTCAGGGCTTTACAGCTTTTGGACCTCAGATCCGTTATGCGCCAGTGGAGAAGTGGACTAATTTTTCTATCCAGAGTTCTTTCGTTTTTCCAATTGGGGAAGACTTAGCAGGTAGTGCAACGCAACCATATATTGACTGGAATGGTGCAACCTGGTGGACGCAGTTTTTTAATGATTTCAGTATCGGAAACAATTTTTCCTTATTTACAGAAGTTGACTTACTTTGGGAGGATATCGGAAACTCCGGAGATGGTCACGTAAATCGTTTTTCTACTCCGGCTACTTTAATCTTTAGTTATAGCCCCAATGCTAAAACGGTACTCTATGCACTTGGTGGATTTTCACCATTTTGGCAAAGTGAATTTGATTATTTTACACAAGCAGGGATAGGTGCTAAGTATCAATTTACGCCAAATGTCGAATTAGAACTTTTAATTACGGACTTTAGCAATAAGTTTTTAAACGAAACTGGCGGACAGGCGGCAACTTATAATATTGGATTTCGGTATAATCTGTAGTGAGAAGATCGGTAAG
>JAHDHW010000332.1 GCA_020631105.1 Saprospiraceae bacterium
ATGAAAATATGTTGCAAAAGCATCCAGAATAGTCCAAAAGGATAAGGAAATGCATATCACAGCGAAATTCTTTCCAATCTGACAGCCTTTACGTACACTAAAAGACGGTCTCTCTATTAAAGTGCACAAGCCGTTTTTCTTAAACCTGTTTAATGGAAATACATCCTAAATAGCCTTATTTTGGACAACACTAAATAAAATCCAATTATGGCAAAGAAATATACCGACATGGACACCCTGAAATTCATTCTTCACGGGGTTCATCCAATCCAAGATGTTTTAGAAAAAGAACATTTCGCTGATCACGACAAAGAGTCCATCGACATGTTTATCCAATCCGTCAAAGACTTTTCCGATCAAGAATTATATCCTTATTTCCAGGAAATGGACGCTGATCCCGCTCGCTTTGAAGACGGTAAAATCGTGGTGCACCCACAAGTGGGTAATTACATGCGAAAAGCTGGAGAAATGGGATTGATCGCAGGTTCCTTTGATTATGAGGACGGTGGATTGCAAATTCCTTCTATGGCACATACCGCAGCAGCTTATATTATGGATGCTGCTAACAACCATATGCCAGGCTATGGAGGTCTAACGCTCGGAGCAGCAGAATTAATCCTGCATTTTGCCAGTCAGGATCTAAAAGATAAATATACGCCTAAGATGCTTAGCGGCGAATGGGGTGGGACCATGTGTTTGACTGAGCCACAAGCAGGAAGCTCCCTTTCTGATATTACAACTTCGGCAACACCCGTCGATGATGGTTCATACCGGATCAAGGGGCAAAAGATTTTTATCTCCGGAGGAGACCATGAATACTGTGACAACTTTGTACACTTGGTACTTGCGCGTATTGATGGCGCACCTGCGGGAACAAAAGGAATTTCTCTTTTCATTGTTCCCAAAAATAGAATCACCGAGGATGGTGGACTAGAATCAAATGATGTGACAACGGCAGGTGATTTCCAGAAAATGGGCCAAAAAGGATATTGTACAACCCACCTCATTTTTGGAGAGAAGGATGATGCTCGCGGCTGGTTAGTTGGTCAACCGAATAATGGCCTTCGATACATGTTCATGATGATGAACGGTGCACGTATTGCCGTTGGTCGTGGAGCAGCAGCAATTGTTTCTGCAGCTTACCATGCTTCTTTGGAGTATGCAATGGAAAGACCACAGGGACGTCAGCTGAGTAGCACCGGAAAGAAAGATGTTCAGCAAGAACAAACTTTAATCATCAACCACCCGGATGTTCGCAGAATGCTTTTATTACAAAAAGCAGTAGCGGAAGGATCATTAAACCTAACACTCTTAGCGGCTAAATATCATGACCTTTCTCAACGCTCTGAATCAGAGGAAGAAAAACATCGCTACTTAATGATGTTGGAATTACTCACTCCAATCGTAAAAACTTATCCTTCAGAAATGGGGGCAACCGCAGTATCAAATGGTCTGCAGGTATTAGGTGGTTACGGATTCTGCTCTGAGTATATTCTGCAACAGTATCACCGGGATATTCGAATCTTTGCGATTTATGAAGGTACTACGGGTATCCAGTCCTTAGATTTACTTGGACGTAAGATGATGATGGACGGCGGAAAAGCAGTCGAGTTTTTATCGAAAGAAGTAATGTCAACGATCGCGGAAGCTTCTCAGTACGATGAGCTTAAAGCTTATGCGGCGAAGCTCGGCGAAAAATTACAATCCACACAAGAGGTCATGGGCTTCTTGCTACAGTTTGCGAAACAAGGAGACTTCCAAAGATTTACATCTGATGCAAATCTTTTCATGGAATTCTTCAGCAACATTGTAATGGCCTGGTTATGGCTCGACATGGCAACGCACGCTAAGAAAGCTTTACTAACCGGAGATAAAACATTCTCAGAGGAATTCTACGAAAGTAAAATCCAGACCATGCGTTATTTCTTCAAGTACGAGTTGGTTAAAACAACTTCACTTGCTGAAGCGTTGATGGATGAAAACGTAGTGACCATTCCTTCTGAAAC
>JAHDHW010000154.1:0-1492 GCA_020631105.1 Saprospiraceae bacterium
GGGTAACCTTTCCCAAACTCCCGCTATATGGACCTGAAAACAACAATTTAATCCAATTTTACCAAAATGAAAACCTACGCTCTACTCATCATCGCTTTGCTCGGTTGCGCCCCTCTTTTCGCGCAAAGCATGAAGAAACAGACCCTTTCCCAGCATGGTAGCGCCGATTTCGTCTACGCCAACAACAAAAGTTACTTCATCCAACAATCCATCGGCCAGGCCAGCGTCATAAACACCTATCAGTCAGGTAATTATCAAATTCGACAAGGTTTTTTACAGGAACTTCAAGCTGCATTAATTGATAGCGGTTTTGATACAGAAATCGAGGTAACGGTCTATCCTAACCCCTTTCAGGATATGATCAATATGAATTTTGAAGAAACACTGATGGATGTCATTACGATCTCACTACATAATATTGTTGGTCAGCTTGTTTACCAGCAAACTTTCGATCCAAGCGAACAGCTAAGTATACAAATCAATAACCTTCCTGTAGGTGCATATGTGCTTAGAGGACAGATGCGCTCCCAGGCATTTGCAACCAAACTTATCAAAAAATAATGAGACTACTAATCTTTACTTTACTACTTATTGGTGGTGTTATTCAACACTCAAGTGCTCAACAGCTTTTTCTAAAAACTGGTGCGACTGTTTCCAATTTCCAATATAAAAACTCCGCAGGAGTTGAATTAGAGAATTTACAATCTGCTGCTAAAGTCCACTTTGGCGTAGGGAATAGATACCCAATGAATCACGGTACACTATTCTTTACCTATGGCGCTTCCTGGAATAATTACGGTGCAATCGGAAGCGATCCACGACTGGATAATTTCTTCGAATGGGACTTATCCTACCTCGGTCTTCGTGCGGGGCTTGATGCGAAGTTTCTCGAAGCTCATAATTTTTCTCTTTCATTCTCGGGTAGTATAGGCGCTGAATACCTTGTGAGAGGAATACAGGTCATCAATAATCAAACTTATAATATTCGGAATACGGAGGAATATGATCCACTCAATTTTATGGTTTGGGGAGGTACACTGGCAAGCTTTGAGCTATCTAGAAAATCTGCGATTTGCTTTCAATATCAATTGGGCTACTCTGCCTTTAATGCACAACGTGCCGGGAATGATAATGAACAATTAAGAATCCTCGCCCATCAATTTAGCTTAGGCTTTTTGATTAATATCTCTAATGTTTACTGTCCATTTTAAAACCTACTTATCATGAACTATAGATTTATACTTTTAATACTTTTGACTTTTTGTACCTCAATGGTATTTGGTCAGATAGATGGCATCTCTTATCAGGCGGTTATCATCGATAATAATCCGCAGGAAATTCCAGGGGTTGATATACCTGCGAGTAATCTTCCAAATGCACCTTTGGAGGTTAAGTTTACCATCGTAGACAAAAGTGGTATCATTGAATATCAGGAAATTCACCAAACAGAAACGGATCCTTTCGGCATGATTAATCTGATGATTGGACAGGG
>JAHDHW010000154.1:1592-5100 GCA_020631105.1 Saprospiraceae bacterium
GATGGTGAATTCGAAAATCTCATCGTCCACCAAAATACTAACCTCAACACCCTGAATGTCGATGGCATCAGCGACTTCAATAATAATCTCAATGTTCGACAAGCAGCGCCAACTGATTTATCCGGTACCTTAAACGTGGATGGCGCAAGTACATTAAATAATAGTTTGTCCGTAACGGGTACTAGCCCAACCAATCTTTCTGGTACACTCGATGTGGATGGTATCACCAATCTTAATGCACAGCTACGCGTTAACAATG
Organism: Saprospiraceae bacterium; assembly: GCA_020631105.1. Lineage (GTDB taxonomy): Bacteria > Bacteroidota > Bacteroidia > Chitinophagales > Saprospiraceae > JAHDHW01. The sequence goes on from JAHDHW010000154.1 coordinate 1,852, forward strand.
GGTCCTCTACCACATTAACAGGGCCACTGACCGTTGAAGAGACTAGCTTACTTTATGATTACGTGAGTATTAGTACCGAAATGGAGGAAACCTCACAATTATCTTATCAAGCCTATCCGCTTCGGATAGAAGGAAGCCAGCAAGGGATTGCAATAAAGTTAAAGCCGGACAATCCATCCCGAGCCAATAATTATATGTCCTTCTGGGGAGGTAATGGCAATATAAAAGGAAGAATTGAAGGGAATAATGGCCTGACTGGTATAGCAACAAATGTAGTTCAAGCTACGATCGGACAAGTACCGGGTTTGGATGATATTATTGATTCGGCAGTCGGCGAAGATGAACCTGCTCCTAATGTAGCAGCAAATGAATACTTTAATAATGAATACGCCTTTGGTGCTTATAATCTTACTATTGATTTTGTCACGGCAATTATCCGATTTGGAATTAATGCTGCCGCAGCCAGCGGATTATGTGTTGCCGGAGATTGTGACGATGCGATCTGGAGTTTTATTGATATGACGGTGGATGGCATTCAACTGGGTGGATACATCACCTATAATGAACTCAACATTGGCGTTGCCTTCGAATCTGGCGGAGCAGACTACGCAGAATTTTTGGAAAAAATGGATGCAGATGAACTCATGACCTTAGGAGATGTAGTGGGTGTAAAAGGTGGTAGAGTATCCAAAAATTTTATTGATGCAGAAAATTATATGGTCGTTTCAGAAAACCCAATGATTAGCGGAGCAATGCCTGATGCAGATAAAGAGCACCTTTATGAACGTATCGCGTTTATGGGTCAGGTGCCTGTTAAGGTGATGGGTAAAGTTGACCGAGGAGATTACATTTTACCCTCCGGCAATGGAGACGGAATGGCCATTGCTGTTGCTCCCAAAGCTATGAAAACCGGAGACTACGGACGCATTATTGGTGTTGCCTGGTCTGACTATCAGGGGGATGATCTTTTTAGTTATATCAACACTGCGGTAGGTTTAAATACCAATGACCTGGCTGGTGTGGTAGAACAGATGCAATTGGTCATGAATCAAATGCAAGAAGCCATTGCGGCTTCCAACCCGGATTATGATCCTACTTATTTTGATACTAATCCTTCTCTTGCCAAAGTACAGGATAATCAAACAGTCACTTCATCGCTGCGTGATCAACTTAAAGTGGATTTTCAGGGTAAGCCTTTGGCTCAAATGATCAAAGAAAACAAGTCCATTCTAGAGGCGCACAACTTCGACTTTTCACTATTCCCTCATTTGGAAGAAACCCTTGATAATCCAACAAAGGAAAATCTGGAAAAGTTAGCAACTTATTATACTGCAGTTTTAGACCATGCCATTAAAATGGCACCGAAGCGAAATTAAAATTCCTAAGGCCTTTCATTTCCTCTCTATCTTCCACACCCCAACATCGCTTCAGATTTTCAAGATGCGCATCGACTTGTTCGGCGCGCATCTTTATGTCAGTCAGACTAAGATTTCTAATGCCAAAGTCCTTCTTTCCGCAGATCACTCATTGTCGCCTCTATACTTTCTTTTAGAATTGATACTGTTTGATCTATCGCGCTTCTATCATAAGTAAGAGGTGGGGATAATACATTTAATGAACCAATGGGTCGAATGATCAAGCCTCTGTTTTTGCAATGATAATAAATGCGTTTTGCAATGGCGATATCATCCGCAAAGGGAGTTTTAGTTTTTTTGTCTGCTATGTTTTCTAAGCAAAGCATATAGTGGCTGCCTCTGACCTCACCAACTATTGGATATTCTTCCAACTGCTTCAGCATTTCTTCGAAGTAAGGCCCATGCTCTAATACATGATTACAAAATCCGTCCGCCTCCATCACTTCTATATTCTTCAAACCAACCGCACAGGACAATGCATGACCAGAGTAAGTAAAGCCATGTGAGAAATAGGGGTTATCTTTTTTAGGGGTACTGATGACATCATATATTTCATCTGATATCATTGTTGCGCCTAAAGGGACATATCCAGACGAAAGTCCTTTGGCCAGAACCAATACGTCAGGCTGTATCTCAAAAGCATCTGCTGATGCAATCATATGCCCCAATCGCCCAAAAGCGGTCACCACTTCATCTGCAATAAACAGGATATCGTTCTGTTGACAAAGCTCCCACATTCTACGATTATAATTAGGAGGAGGAACGATAACTCCACCAGCGCCCATAATGGGTTCCGCTATAAAACATGCAATGTTTTCTGCTCCCAATTCCTGAATTTTTGCTGCAAATTCTATGACCAACTGATCGCAGAACTCCTCCAAACTCATACCATCCGGGCGATGATAAGGATATGGTGCAGAAAGATAATGGACCAATCCTTCAACCATATCGAATCCAATATGTGTGGATGAAATACCAGTTAAGGTGTGCGCCAAATAAGTGCTCCCATGATAAGCAAGATTCCGGGATATTACTTTTTTCTTATTGGGCTTACCTAACAGATTAAAATAATAATGGATTATTTTGATCGCCGTATCATTGGCCATTGAACCACCCGTGCCATAGAAAACATGATTCAAGGAACCTGGTGCAAGCGCTGCCAATTTCGCCGCTAGCTCGGCTGCAGGCGGAGAAGAAGCATCTTCGAAAGTATTATAATATGCCAATTTCATGGCCTGCTCCCTCATACAATCTGCAATCTCTTGTCGTCCATGTCCGATATTTACACACCACAAACCAGCAATTCCATCAAGATATTCCTTGCCATCGCTATCATATACAAAATGATCCTTTCCCTCTGCGAATATCACAGATCCTTCTTTACCAAATTTTTGAAAATTAGTATAGGGGTGAATAAAGTGATCATGATCCTTTTTCCAAAGGCTCTGGGTATCATATTTCGACTGCGATAACTTCTTCATAATTTTACTTTTGGAAATATGATATTATAATTTTTAGAAGTCAATATTTTGTTGCTAATGTAAGTTTCGCATTACTGTTCATTCAGCATAACCTCTAGAAAAGTCATTTGAATTAAATCGTACCTTCAATATTATTACATTTTTTCCATAGCCATCTATTTTAGATCTATATTTTTTCTTAATTCGTGCGCCATTTTAGCAAATGAGGTGCAAAAACACAGCTTTAATTGCAAAATTAAGCGTTAAACTATCTACAAAATCTATTTTTTGCATATTTTCCAATTTCAGATTATTTACAAAAGAGGGATATCAAAGCTTCTTATTTGTAAATTAAGACGAATAAATATTAGGTA
>JAHDHW010000154.1:5200-12683 GCA_020631105.1 Saprospiraceae bacterium
GTAAGCCCGTCTGGCTGGTGTCAACCGGCCAGGCCTAAAAAGATTGCCGAGCTATTTTAATCGCTTCTTTCTTGGCTCGGTAACCCCGATGGGTTTATCCATCCTTTTTGACCAGATGAAAACATTTAGTACCATAAGAATAAATACTGAACAAAAGTAAAATGATAAGAGTCAACGGAGAACGGCATTGGAACCGGATGATGCGGATGGCGAAAATTGGAGCAACACCAAAAGGCGGCGTTTGCCGAGTGGCCCTGACTGACGAAGACAAAGAAGGACGAGATCTTTTCATTAGCTGGTGTAAGGCCGCAGGCTGTACGATTGAAATTGACCAGATGGGAAATATCTTTGCTCGACGTAGCGGGACAGATGAAACAATACCTCCGGTCATGATCGGTAGTCACCTCGACAGTCAACCTACTGGTGGTAAATACGATGGTGTCTATGGCGTATTAGCAGGGCTTGAAGTAATAGAGACTTTGAATGATCATGATATTCAAACCAAAGCACCTATTGAGCTTGTATCCTGGACCAATGAAGAAGGTGCACGATTTGCTCCGGCTATGATTGCTTCTGGAGTTTTTGCCGGAGAATTCTCCTTGGAATATGCTTATGCCAGAACAGACAAATCAGGAAAAACTCTGGGAGAGGAACTCCAAAGAATTGGATATAAAGGAAAGCGACCTGTCGGTAATCGTCCGTATTCTGCCACCTTTGAAATACATATTGAGCAGGGACCAATATTAGAAGCAGCACAAAAATCAGTGGGCATTGTAACGGGCGTTCAGGGTATTCGCTGGTACGACCTAATACTCACAGGCAAAGAAACCCATGCTGGTCCATCTCCTATGAGTTTCCGAAAGGATCCGGTAAAAGCGGCCTTACCCATTATCTCACAATTGTATGACCTTGCTGATAAACATAGTCCGGATGCCAGAGTAACGATAGGTTTTTTAGACGCAGCTCCAGGCGTAAAAAATACAGTTCCAGGAAAATTAACTGTGTCCGTTGATCTTCGACATCCTGATGAGAATATATTAACTACGATGGATAAAGCTTTTAAAAGCATAGTCGAAACGACCTTAGAAGGTTCAGTGGTTGATGGGGAGATCATCGACATTTGGTATTCTCCTCCCGTAGCCTTTGCCCCTAAGTGCATCCAAGCCGTAAGGAATGCGGTTAATAAACTAGAGGTACCTGCTATGGAAATGGTCAGCGGTGCCGGGCATGATGCTGTTTATGTTTCGAAGGTTGCGCCTACAAGCATGATTTTCATCCCTTGTGAAGATGGGCTTAGTCATAATGAATTAGAAAAAGCAGAAAAACATGATCTTATTAACGGAGCTAATGTTTTATTGCATGCAGTCATAGAACTAGCTCATGAATCTGTATAACTTTTACAAGTCACTAAATAAAACCACGATAAGATAAATGAAAGTAACGAAATCTTAGAAAGTAGGAAATTCACAATTTCACATCTTTCGACAAACTTTCTACCTTTTATAAATTAGCATCTTATTTCAAAATAAATATCCAAAATGATAAGTATCCCAAACGATATTCAGCTACACGATAAAACCATTCAGTTCTTAGAATCTTCCCAAAAAATGTTGATCGGTGGAGAATGGGTTTCTGCAAAATCCGGAGCTACTTTTCCGACTTTAAATCCGGCCAATGGAGAATTATTAGCAGAGATTCCATTAGCAGATACTACAGATGTCAATGCTGCGGTTAGTGCTGCCCGAAAAGCATTTGACTCCATCTGGCTCCCTAAGATTACGCCGGCTAAAAGAGCTTCTCTCATCTGGAAATTGACCGAGTTAATGAAAAGAGACCTTCAGGTCTTTATGGAACTGGAAACCCTGGATAACGGAAAGCCATTAAACAAAGCCAAATACGACGTACTGGGCGCTATTAACCATTTCAGGTACTACTCCGGATGGGCAACAAAAATTGAAGGGGCAACTATACCCGTCAGTTCGAACAAGTTAGTATACACCAAAAAGGAAGCTCTTGGAGTGGTTGGCTTAATTGTTCCCTGGAATTTTCCGCTGATGATGTGCGCCTGGAAATTGGCCCCTGCCCTAGCCTGTGGAAACTGCTGCATACTCAAACCAGCAGAACAAACTCCGCTGACTGCTCTATATCTCGGCAAACTAATCCAAGAGGCCGGCTTTCCGGACGGTGTAGTAAATATCGTTACAGGACCTGGTACGCCAACAGGTGAAGCGATCACATCACATATGGACATTGACAAAGTAAGCTTTACCGGATCTACGATTGTTGGACGGAAGATCATGGCAGCAGCAGCTCAGAGTAATCTCAAAAAAGTAAGCCTGGAACTTGGTGGAAAATCGCCAAATGTCATCTTTGATGATGCAGATTTAAAAGCAGTAATGAAGGGGGTTCATTGGTCAAGTTTTTATAATACCGGGCAAGAGTGTACGCTAGGTTCCCGACTTTATGTCCATCGTAAGGTCTATGACCAAGTCCTGGAAGGCTTAAAAGTAAACGCTCAAAAATTAACCTTAGCTAACGGATTGACAAGTCCTGATCTAGGGCCCATGGTCAGCGAAAAACAAATGAATACCGTCTTAGATTATATTGCCTCCGGCCAGGAAGAAGGAGCAGAATTAATTACCGGAGGAGCACGTGCTACCGGTGAATTATCAAATGGTTATTTTATTCCTCCGACCATTTTCTCCCATAATGATGATCAATTAAAGATTGTGCAAGAAGAGATTTTTGGACCGGTAGTCTCTGTCTCTCCATTTGAAGATTTTGAAGAGATAGTCCATCGTGCTAATGACACAAGATATGGCTTAGCCGCTGCGGTATGGACTAAGGATATATCCAAAGCACATCGTTTTGCTAATGCTTGTAAAGCGGGAACCGTATGGATAAATGCTTATGATTTATTTGACCCGGCGGTCCCATTTGGTGGTTATAAAGAAAGTGGTATTGGAAAAGAAATGGGTAAGAGTGCTATTGATTTATATACTCAGGAAAAAGCAGTTTGGGTAGCACTTTAGACATCCAATTACAAAATCAAAAACACACGAAGGCTTCGCATCGAACTTCATTTTTAAATGATAAATACGAATGACACCTGAATCTTTATCCTCAACTACACTTCTCTCTCCGGTCTGGACGCATCTGACAACCATTCAACCTATACGGGGAGCAGGTATTTATTTATATGATGCAGCAGGTAATCAGTATATGGACTTTACCTCAGGAATTGGTGTGATCAATACCGGGCATTGCCATCCAAAAGTGGTAGAGGCGATTCAGGACCAGGCCAAGCATTTATTATTTGGACAAATGAATTGCGTCATCCCTCCTACTTCGGTTCGGCTGGCAGAAAAACTAAATGAGGTAACGCCTGCGCATATCAATCGTTTCTTTTTTGCGAATAGTGGTGCTGAAGCAACGGAAGCCTGTGTCAAGCTCGCCAAAGCTGCGACGGGTCGGCAAAATGTAATAGTATTCCAGGGAAGCTTTCATGGCAGAACACATTTAGCCATGGCGATGACCACCTCAAAAACCGTCTACCGGCATAAGTATCAGCCCTTACCATCAGGCATATTCGTAGCGCCCTTCCCGTATGCACATTATTATGGCTGGGATGAAAAAACAACCGTAGAATTTTGTAAAAAACAGCTAGACTTATTACTCCATAGCCAAACTGCCCCTGATGAAACCGCAGCGATAATTATTGAACCAGTGCTTGGGGAAGGAGGATATGTTCCTGCCCCTGCTTCCTTTCTACATCATTTGAGAGCGGTATGTGATCAACACGGCATCCTATTGATCATTGATGAAGTGCAGAGCGGATTCGGTCGAACTGGAAAATTATTTTGCTTCGAACACGCTGAGGTCAAACCCGACATCATCGTAATGGCAAAGGGGCTCGGGAGCGGATTGCCGATCTCTGCAATCGCTTCCAGCGAAAGCATTATGGATAAATGGACCCCGGGTACCCACGGTGGCACCTACGGAGGTGGTAGTGCAATCGCAGGGGCCGCGGCCTGTGCTACTATTGACGTCATCAAAGAAGAAGGATTAATACAGAATGCACTTGAACGTGGGAAGCAGCTAATAGATGGCCTAAAAACGCTACAAGAGCGATTCAAGATTATTGGCGATGTCAGAGGGCTTGGGCTGATGATCGCAACCGAAATAAATAATGAGGATGGTACACCAAACTCGGACATCACTTCCAAAATCATCAAAGCTTGTATTGATAAAAATTTATTGTTACTTAGCTGTGGCAGTTATAAAAATGTTATTCGCTGGATTCCACCTTTGATCGTACGGGAGGAAGAAATTAAGACCTCGCTCTCCATTTTTGAAAGTGCTTTAATAGAAGTCATCTCCTAAAAAGAAATTAATGAAACTGAATTACCCGAAACTCCTGCAGGCAAAAGCTTATATCAATGGTCAATTCGTTGAAGCAGAAAACCAAAAAACCTTTGACGTCTATAATCCATATAACGGAGAGAAGATCGCAGCAGTAGCAGATTGCGGAGCAGCTGAAACGCGTTATGCAATTGATAAAGCGAACGAAGCTTTTAAATCCTGGAAGCAATTAACCGGTATTGAACGAGGAAAAATTCTACGCCGTTGGTTCGAATTACAAATAGAACATATTGACGATTTAGCAACTATCCTCACAACCGAACAAGGCAAACCCATCAACGAAGCGAAGGGAGAAATTCGTTATGGTGCTTCCTTTGTCGAGTGGTTTGCCGAAGAAGCAAAAAGAGTTTATGGTGATACCATACCAGGGCATCAAAGAGATAAACGAATTGTAGTCATCAAGCAGGCAGTTGGAGTAGTTGCAGCAATTACCCCCTGGAACTTTCCGAATGCTATGATCACCCGTAAAGTCGCACCTGCTTTAGCTGCAGGCTGTACAGTCGTTATTAAACCCGCTGAGCTCACGCCCCTATCTGCAAATGCACTCGCTGTACTCGCCGAAGAAGCAGGTTTCCCTCCCGGTGTATTCAATATTATCAACACAAGTACTCCGGAACCAGTTGGACAAGAACTAAGTTCAAATCCTATTGTACGTAAGCTTTCATTTACCGGATCGACGGCAGTCGGAAAAATTCTTCTACGACAATGTGCTGATACCGTAAAGAAGGTTTCTCTGGAACTAGGTGGGAATGCCCCCTTTATCGTTTTCGATGATGCGGACATTGAAGAAGCTGTAAAAGGCGCTATCGCTGCTAAATATAGAAATGCCGGACAAACCTGCGTTTGTGCTAACCGCATCTTTGTACAAGAAAATATTTATACGCAATTCACGAAGCAATTTGCACAAGCCGTACAAAAACAAAAAGTAGGCTCAGGACTATCAGAAGGAGTAACGATTGGTCCCATGATCGAAGAGAAAGCGGTTCAATTCGTGGAGGAAGTTGTCGCCGATGCCGTAGAAAAAGGCGCAACGATTTTAACAGGAGGCAAAAGACTTGGAAACAAATCTTCTTTATTCTACGAACCTACGGTCCTAACCGAAGTGGTCCCCAAAATGAAAGTTTTTAAGGAAGAAATATTTGGGCCGGTTGCCCCCGTTTTTAAATTCCAATCCGAGCAGGAAGTAATCGCATTGGCTAACGATACGCCTTATGGTTTGGCAGCTTATTTTTATGGCCGCGACTATGCCAGAATCTGGCGGGTTGCCGAAGCCCTGGAATATGGTATGGTTGGCATCAATACCGGTATGATCTCAACCGCTGTTGCTCCATTTGGTGGTATTAAAGAAAGTGGATTTGGTCGGGAAGGCTCTAAATATGGTATGGACGATTATTTAGAAATGAAGTATTTGTGTTGGGGAGGTATTGAATAAATAAAGTATTGATAAGACCTTCACTTAATTTATTAAGTGAAGGTCTTATCAAAGTTTTTAATGGTTTAGCTTACTATAATAATTTCCATGCTGCTCATAACGGATAACTTTACCACTCGCATCCCGCAGGAAGGTAAAGGTTTCTCCTAATTCACCATTATCTCTTACTCTCCGAAAAGTATCCCCTTCAACATGCTTAAAGAATGTCATAGCCGACCCTGGATCTTCCGTCGGTAAAGATAGCTCCACCAGTTTTCCTGCCCAACTGCTAATATATACTTCACTCCACCAAGGCTGAACGCTATAAAATCCCATATAATCCTCCAGGTCAACTTGTACTTCAGAAGAGTCCGCAGCTTCCCTCAATTCAACCTTATCCAAAATCTTACGAATACCCTTAGCATATTTACCAGGGTTAGTGCCTCCGGCATTGATCATTACGGAATATGCTCGTTTATTTTTAAGGTCCAATTGTAAGGTTGAGCGATAACCTGGGCAACTACCGCCATGTCCAACCCAAGTGCTACCGTTTGCGCCTTTATACACAGAGAACCCAAGTCCCCAGGTAGTTGACCAACCCGGATCTGTATAATGTACTTGCTGCATTAATTTTAAAGTTGAGGGCTTTAGAATCTCAGTAATGGTCGTATCCCTTAAACGAAATTGCCAGGCCGCAAACTTCGCTAAATCTAGCACATTAGAAGAAAATCCAGCGGCAGGTGTAATGCCATTCGCCTGAAAAAAATTAACTTTTTCTCTCTCACCGGATCTGGTAACCGCACTATATCCAATTGCCAGATCATTGCCATACAACTGCTCTGGCATTTCAGGCCTGGTATCAGACAGCTTCAATGGCTCCAGAATATTTTGCTTGACATAAGCTTCGTAGGACATTCCGGATATTTCTTCCACGATTTCCCCTAGCAAGGTCAGCCCCAAATTACTATACTGAAAATAAGTTGCAGCCGGATAGAGTGTCTCTTGTTTTGGCAATCCCGCATCAATTTCTGGCTTAGTTGGGAACGGAAAATCAGGCCCCGTCCAATACGCATGTGCCGATTCTCTCGGTAATCCTGAGGAATGCGTAAGCAATCCACGAATCGTAACCGGGCCACTCTCCGGATATTTTTGTTTTAACTTATAGGCCGGCAGTAAGTCACTCACACGATCATCCAATCGGAGCTTCCCTTCGTCGTACAACTTCATGATTGCAACAGCAGTAAACAACTTAGAGATCGAACAAATGCTACACAAGGTCTCTGCGTCCGTTTTTTTATTTTCTGCTTTATTCGCCAAACCTGCGGACCCTGACCAGATTACCTCCTGATCATCCAAAACAGCTGCGCTAATCCCCGGTAGTTTTTCAAAATCCTTTTGTGCTTCTAACCATACCTCAATCAAACGAAAAGCTTCGTCATAATTCTTATTATCCTGCGCTGCTAGTGAGATTGTAAATAATAGTAAAAATAGAGATAATAGGTTCTTCATGATTGGTGTTTTGGTGTAGTTATTAGGGCCTAGCCCGATCAGAGGTATCGCCTCAGGAATGAAAATAAAAAAAACTGGAGGTAATATGAACTTTTATTTTAAAAGAAGGCGTCATACTTATTGTATTCTCACCTTATAAGT
>JAHDHW010000001.1:0-3013 GCA_020631105.1 Saprospiraceae bacterium
CATAAGTCATAAGTCATAAGTCATAAGTCATAAGTCATAAGTCATAAGTCATAAGTCAAACTAAAGAACTTTAACTCCTAACTTCTATCATTATATGAATCTTTTACAAAAAATCGGCATCGCACTCTTCGTCATAGGCATTGGTGTTTTTACTGCTATCCTTGGCTTGGATAAATATAAGTTAGCTGCAGATGCAGTGAACATCCAAAACGAATACCATCAGAAAGCTTTCATGGATGCTGCGTATACTACAGATCTATTTGATAAAACATATAGTTCGAACATTGCCCTGATGAACGCACTTCGTTCCACTTTTGACCAAGCCAAACAAAGCCTTGCTTCGCAAGCTATCCCAGATGGGGTTAGCGAATGGGATTTTAAATTGGGAGACTGGAAATTCAAAGAATATTTTACGCCCACTCTGGTCAAAAATGCCAGCGTAGGTACCGTAAAAGACAATCCAATTATGTGGTGGTTGATGAGTGTAGGAATCGCCTTATTAGGAGGACTTTTCTATATACTTCCGAAGTTTAGTAAACACCCCGGCATTCAACATAATGGTATTTATCAAAGCCCTATGGAACGTGGTCTGAGCTGGAAATGGCGTGCAGGGTTATTGGCTGTCTTTATCCCTGGGGTATTGATATGGGGTTTCTTTTATTTATACAATTGGTTTTGGCCTTTGATGACTGCGGTAGTTGTGGGACTCATTATTGGCTTGGTGATGTTCTATCAAAATTCAAAAAACAGAAACCCTCAACGTTCTGCCAGTCCAGGCATGGTAGGATGGTTAGGGATCATCACTGGTATTTACATGATCAGCTTTTACATCTTACTGTATTGGGCTCCGCATTACATTACCGGATGGATGAATCTTTTTGATCCATTTAGTCGAGCGTTAAATGGGGGACCAGCGAGCCAATGGTTTGTCTATGGAATGCTTTATACTTTGATCATCATTGTAATGGGTGTGCGAATGTTTGCTAAGTATCGTCATAATCGTTATCAATTGATTCGTACTGGATCCGTAATGTTTTTTCAAACCGCTTTTGCTTTTTTAATTCCGGAGATTTTAAGCTTGCTAAATAAACCTAGCATGGACCTAAAAAATATCTGGCCATTGAATTACTCCTTCTTTTTTGATTATAATATTGATAATCTGATTAGTGGTGGAGGGCTTGGAATCTTTATGTTAGTTTGGGGAATCGTCCTGGTGATCATTGCGGTACCATTGATTACTTATTTCTTTGGTAAGCGATGGTACTGTTCCTGGGTTTGTGGATGTGGTGGATTAGCGGAAACGCTTGGTGATCCTTATCGCCAGTTGTCCGACAAGAGTATGCGTGCGTGGAAATATGAGCGTTGGATTATTCATGGCGTATTGGTATTTGCGGTAGTGATGACCGCAATGACGCTTTATACTTACTTTAGCGGTAACAGTCAAATCCTTGGTTTCAATTCATATAATGTCCGTTCCTGGTATGGCTTCCTTATTGGTGCTGGATTTTCTGGTGTAGTTGGTACTGGATTTTATCCTTTGATGGGTAACCGGGTTTGGTGTCGTTTTGGGTGTCCACTTGCGGCTTACCTTGGTTTAGTCCAACGCCTTAAATCTCGTTTCCGAATAACTACAAACGGTGGACAATGTATTTCCTGCGGAAACTGTTCGACTTATTGTGAGATGGGAATTGATGTACGATCTTATGCTCAGAAAGGACAGGATATTGTACGTGCTTCCTGCGTTGGCTGTGGGGTATGTGCGGCAGTTTGTCCAAGGGGAGTACTACGCTTAGAAAACGGAGATGACGTTAGTCAGCGGACGCAGGATCTGCGAGCAATACATATTTCTGAGAGTGAGGTACGCTTGTTGTCTTAATAGAAAGCATTTATAAATAAAAAGGAGTCAACGCTAAATTTATTCCTCAGCGTTGACTCCTTTTTATTAGTAGTAAATGGATTAATATCTAAGTCCCACTAAAATCAATCTCCGTATTATCTCCAATATTTAGACTCTGAGAAAGTCCTTTAATTGCTGCATCGCTACCAACAAGAGAGTTATGGAGTACTACCTCTTCGATAGATGCGTAATTACCAATAATGGATTCTTTGACGATAGAGTATTCGATAGTAACATTATTTCCGATAGTGACATGAGGGCCAATGATTGAGTTAGATATCTCACAATCTCTGCCTATGCTTACCGGATGAATAATGATAGTATTTTCGAAAGGTGGTAAGTCAAGATCATCCGATGCATAACCTTCTTTATCCAGTAGCATTGCATTGGTTTCCAATAAGATTTCTTTCTTGCCACAGTCGAACCAATTATTGACAGTTAGGGTACTAAACTTTACGCCTTTTTCAATCATACGCATCAGGGCGTCTGTAAATTGAAATTCTCCGTGAGTACGTAAATCGTTATCAATATTATATTGGATTGATTCGATTAAGGTAGACACTTCTTTAATTTTATAGAAGCCTACCATTGCCATATTAGACTTTGGAATTGTTGGTTTCTCAATGACACGTTTTACCATACCTTCTTCATCGTATTCAACCACTCCAAATTCTCGAGGATCATTAACTCTCTTAACACAAAAGCAGGAATTTGGCTCTGCTAATAATGCTTTGAGATCGAGGTCAATAATAGTATCCCCAAAAACAATAAAAATTTCTTCTGAATCTTTGAAAGTTTCTTTTGCTGTCCAGAGCGCATGTGCAATACCTTCTCTAGAGTCTTGCTTAACGAAAGTTTTTTTAAGGTTGGGGTATTCCTTTTCCAGGTAGTTTTGAATTTTTTCACCTAAATATCCAATAACAAACACGAAATCATCTACACCTACTTCGATCAATTGATCTATAATAAAAGATATAATTGTCTTGCCAGCAACCGGTATTAATGGCTTAGGCTGAGTATAGGTGTGTGGCCGTAAACGTGTTCCGGCTCCTGCGACTGGGATGATTGCTTTCATAGATAAAGTTTAGATGTGGGTAAGATAAGAGTTTTTTGAAT
>JAHDHW010000001.1:3113-146169 GCA_020631105.1 Saprospiraceae bacterium
AAGGAGGGTTAAGGAGGGTTAAGGAGGGTTAAGGAGGGTTAAGGAGGGTTAAGGAGGGTTAAGGAAAATAAATATATGTGAAAGCCCGAGTAGTTTTATGGAATTTACGGGGTTTTGGAGTCTTATAAGTAGAAATCCGTTTATTATGACAACTATAGAATTCAACACAACCTTCAGAAACCGTACAAAAAAATTGGCTTTAAACGTAATTAACTATGTCGATTCGTTACCAAAGAAAAATTCAAATTATGTACTTGGTAAGCAGCTACTTCGCTCGGTAACATCCGTTGGTGCTAATTTTCGGGCAGTCTGTCTGGCGAGATCCTTAAATGAAAAATATGCTAAATATTGTATTGTCGTAGAGGAAGCTGATGAGACTGTATTCTGGTTAGAAATGCTCCGCGAAACCAACAAATTGAATACGCCTCCAATAGAAATCATTAACGAAGCAGAAGAAATTATCAAAGTGATGTCTACTTGTCGAACTCGTTTAGGTCGAAAAATCGGAAAGCAAAAAGGCTAATCTTTAAATAACTAAGGGGTTAAGCAACATCCGTTGCTTAACCCCTTAACTTTCTTAGCGCCTTAACCTCTTGTCTACGCTCCTTCCAGTGCAGCAGCACCACCAACGATCTCTGAAAGTTCTTTGGTAATAGCTTCTTGACGAGCTTTGTTATAAGCAATCTTCAGATCTTTCACAATCTCTTCTGCATTTTCTGTTGCTTTATCCATTGCAGTCATACGTGCTCCATGCTCAGAAGCATGTGTATCTAGTAAGAATTTCTGGAACTGAGTCTGTAAGATACTAGGTACCAAATGCTCTAATAATGAAGTTTTATCTGGCTCGAAGATATAATCTGCTTTTCCTTTTTTGCTACCTTCTTCTTTTTCAAGTTTTGCAACTGGAAGAAATTGAGCAGTTTCCGGAAACTGAACCGCAGCATTTTTAAATCGACCGTAAGCAACATCGACTGCATCATATTCGCTTGCTTTGAAAGCATCCATAATACGTTGAGACACTTGTGCTACATTATCAAAACTTAGGTCGCTAAAAATTTCTACATAATCATTTACCATATTTTCTGCAGGAAAGCGTTTTTTGAAGAAATCAAACCCTTTCTTTCCGATACAGAGAATATCCAGTTTACCTTCAGCTCTCAATCCACTATACTTCGACTCGATCGTACTATTCGCTTCTTTGATTACATTGGTATTGAAAGCCCCAGCAAGACCACGATTAGAAGTAACAACAACCACTAATGCCTTTTGAACTTCGCGTTCTTGGCCAAATGTTGTACTTGCATCTCCTTCGAGGTTGGACAAGATATTTACTAACATAGCATTAAGCTTATTAGCATAAGGACGCATTTTTGTAATAGCTTCCTGGGCTCGTCTCAACTTCGCAGCTGAAACCATTTTCATGGCTTTAGTAATCTGCTGAGTAGATTTTACTGATTTAATTCTTTCGCGTACTTCTTTTAAGTTAGCACCCATGCGATGTATTAGTTAGCAAGTTGGTGAGCTATTGTTTTGCAATAACTCACCAACTCAATCTTTAAATTTTATTTATACTGAGCAGTCATTTCTGCTGCTAGAGCAGTCAAAGTGTTAGTTGCTTCATCTGACAACTTACCTGATTTCAATGTAGATAATACATCAGGATGTTTTTGCTCTAGAGTAGTAAGGAAAGTTTCCTCAAACTCTTTTACTTTATTTACGGGTACTGAGCTAATTAAGCCTTTAGTCCCCAAGTAAATAATTGCAATTTGTTTTTCTACAGTAAGTGGAGAATACTGAGGTTGTTTCAAGATTTCCACATTACGCTTACCTTTATCAAGGATCGCAGTAGTTGCTGCATCAAGATCAGAACCAAACTTAGAGAATGCCTCTAGTTCACGGTACTGTGCCTGATCAAGCTTCAATGTACCTGCAACTTTCTTCATAGATTTAATCTGCGCAGATCCTCCTACCCGAGATACGGAGATACCTACGTTAATCGCAGGACGTACCCCAGAGTTAAATAAGTTGGATTCCAAGAAAATCTGACCATCAGTAATCGAAATTACGTTGGTAGGAATATATGCAGAAACGTCACCCGCTTGTGTTTCAATGATAGGAAGTGCTGTTAATGATCCACCACCTTTTACGAGACCAGCATCTTTTAATGAATCTGGAAGATCGTTCATGTCATTAGCAATCTTATCATCATTGATGATCTTTGCTGCACGCTCCAATAAACGAGAGTGAAGGTAGAATACATCACCAGGATAAGCCTCCCGACCTGGAGGACGACGTAATAATAACGATACCTCACGGTAAGCTACTGCCTGCTTAGATAAATCATCATAAACGATAAGTGCAGGACGTCCTGTATCACGGAAGAACTCACCAATTGCAGCTCCTGCGAATGGTGCGTAGAACTGAAGTGGTGCAGGATCAGAAGCAGAAGAAGAAACGATAGTGGTATAAGCCATCGCACCATTCTCTTCTAATACACGTGCAACCTGCGCTACTGTAGAAGCCTTCTGACCAGAAGCTACGTAGATACAGTATACCGTCTCTCCTCTTTCGTAAAATTCTTTTTGGTTGATGATCGTATCGATAGCGATCGCAGTTTTACCTGTCTGACGGTCACCGATAATCAACTCCCGTTGTCCACGTCCAATTGGAATCATCGCGTCAATCGCTTTGATACCCGTTTGAAGTGGCTCGTTTACAGGCTGACGATAGATTACACCTGGTGCTTTACGCTCCAAAGGCATGTTATACTTCGTACCGCCGATTGGTCCTTTACCATCGATAGGTTGTCCTAATGGATTTACTACACGACCAACGATTTCTTCTCCTACATCGATAGAAGCAATTACGTTAGTACGTCTAACAGTAGAACCTTCTTTAATGCCTGCACCGTCTCCTAAAAGTACAACCCCAACGTTGTCCTCTTCCAGATTCAGTACGATTGCCTGAACGCCAGTTTCGAATTCCACCAACTCCCCTGCCTGGGCTTTGGTAAGTCCGTAAACACGTGCGATACCATCTCCTACTTGAAGCACAGTACCCACTTCTTCTAATTCAGCAGTGGTTTTGAAACCGGAAAGTTGCTGTTTTAGTATTGCTGATATTTCATCAGGTTTTACATCAACCATATCTTGAATATTTAGATTTTTACGAAATTTTATAATTATAAGTAAGTCCAGTCAATACCGGTCTTACATAGCATTAATATAATCCGACTTAGTAAATTCTTTTTTCAATGCCTCTAACTGATGTGCAACACTTGCATCATACAGTCGATCTCCGAAATCAAGTACAAAACCGCCTAAGATGTTAGGATCAACTTCTACTTCCAATTCTACGTGATCGTCTGTAGCTTCACTAGCAACCAATCGTTGTTTTATCTTAGAAATAGTCTCTGCACTTAAAGTCGTAGCGGTAATCAGCTTAACAGTAGAAATATGCTTCATACGTTTATACTGCTCTAAGAATTCCGTAGCGATTTCTGGAAGTTGCTTCTCTCGTCCTTTGTTTAATACAATAGATAAAAAAGCAAAAGACAACTCAGAAAATTTATCTTTAAACAAAGCGTCAAACACTTGTTGTTTCTTTGAAACGTTTATGATCGGACTCTTCAATAAAAGTAAAAGGTCACGGTTTTTAGTCGCTTCGTTGAAGTATTTAAAATCCTCTACAACGGTCTCCACATTACCTTGCTCTTTGGCAAGATCAATAAGAGATTTAGCATATCGTGAAGCAATTCTTGTTATAGACATCTATGAATCAAATTTAAAACTTGAATTAAAGTTTATTTGCTCTAACCGAACGATTTCTTGCTAGTTAAGCTTAATCTCGTCTACTAAGCTATTAGCATATTTTTCTTGCTCACTGTCACCCGTCAATTGCTTCTTAATCACTTTCTCAGCAATTGCCAAAGCCATCATACCTGCTTGGTTTTTAACCTCAACCAAAGCCGCGTTCTTTTGACTTTCGATCTCCGCTTTTGCGTTACCTACGATTCGTTTAGCTTCTTCTTTAGCTTTGTCGCGAGCCTCATTAACGATAGCATCTTTAGTTTCTTTTGCCTCTCTTAGAATTTTGGCTCTTTCTTCACGAGCTTCATTCATAACTTTTTCGTTTTCTGCTTTAAGGTCGGCCATTTCTTCACGTGCGCGTTTCGCTTCATCAAGTGCATCTTGAATATCACCTTCTCGCTTTTTCAAGGCATCACGGATAGGTCCGAAAGCAAATTTTCCGATTAAGAACCAGAATAATCCAAAAAAGATCACTGTCCAGAAAATCAAACCGAAATCAGGAAGGATTGGAGTAAAGTTAGCTAAGTATATCATTGATTAAATCTTTTTATTTCTTTTTCAAAAGTTGTCAAACTATAAAATTGACCCCACGACCAACCGTCGCAGGATCAATTTGTTTTCTTAAGCAACGAGATAACACATCACGATTGCAATCAGAGCGGCACCCTCTACAAGAGCGGCCATAAGGATCATATTCGAACGAATATCACCTACTGCTTCTGGTTGACGTGCGATTGATTCCATTGCTTTGGATCCGATGTTTCCGATACCTAATCCGGCACCGATAACTGCTAATCCCATTCCTAAAGCTGCTAATCCAGTCATTAGTTTGAAGTTTTATAGTTAATAATTAATGATGTGCTTCTTCTGTGGCAGCTCCGATATATGAAGCTGTCAAAATTGTAAATACAAATGCCTGAATGAATGCTACCAGCAACTCAATAGACATCATAAAAATGGTTAGCAAACCTGAACCAATAGAGGTTCCAAGTACGCCGCCCCAGTTACCCTGCGCAAATACGAAAATCAATCCCACAAAGATTACCAGTACCATGTGACCAGCGGTAATGTTCGCAAACAAACGAAGCATCAGTGTCAATGGCTTAATGAATAATCCTAAGATCTCAACCGGAGTAAGAATGAATATTTTCAACCAAGCTGGTACACCAGGCATCCAAAGGGTATGTTCCCAATAATGCTTATTACCGCTTAGGTTCACGACTAAGAAAGTAAAAATGGCTAATACTGCAGTAAAGGCAAGATTACCAGTTACGTTAGCGTTTCCAAGAAAAGGAATCTGACCAAATAGATTCAAACCAAGGATTCCAAAAAACAAGGCCATTAAATATGGTAGGTAAGTTTCCCACTTGTGTCCAAGGAAAGGCTTAGCTACTTCATCCTGAATAAATACGAAGATAGGCTCGATAAAAGATTGAAGTCCTGAAGGTGCTTGCCCCTCACGCTTTTTGTATGCTCTGGCAATCCCGATAAACATCCAACCTAATAAGAAAAAGACCAAGAACATAGATACAACATTCTTAGTCAGTGAAAAATCGTAGAAATTGGTGATCCCGCCACCAAACAAACCACCATCTGCGGTACTTTTATAAAGTGCCTCGTACTGGTTGCCACCGTAACAAACAAAAACTCGTTTGCGGCCGTCGATTTCTTTTTCACCTACATTATGTGGTCCCAGGTTAATGTGACCGCCAGGGAAAGACTCATCCGCTACACGGTGAATCATTCCTTCGAATAAAACATACTTATTATAGGCATACTCTCCAACACCATGACCATCCGGGTGGAATTTTCCAGAAGAGAAAAAGTCCCATCCTCCGTTTTGAGCATAAACCATTACTGGTAATGGTAACTGCAATGGACCAATGCTATAAACATTCTGATCCGAGATATGGTGGAATGCTACATTCCCAGGATTAAATTGTTCTTCGTGGTGAAAACAACCTCCGTGATCGCCGCCTTGAGCGTGACCATCATGAGCTTCTGTACCGTGTGCATGATCTCCGTGATCATGACTGTGATCGTGTCCTTCGTGCCCTTGTGCCATGCCAATCACACACAAGCTCAACATACACCAAAATGAAAGAATAAATTTCCGCATCAATGCCTAGATTTTAATTTGAAAGGTAATGTTTTCAAAAAATCGCTGCAAAGGTAGCTATAATAGGTAGGTTTTGAAAGCCAAATTTTATTTTTTTTACGGTAATTTGATAGTTTTTTATCCCTTCCCTTAAAGCACCCTGCTTTCGAGCAAACCAAACAATGTACTGCTCACCCTACTTTCAGGGTTAAAAGAAGAAATATTGTTTGGTTTCTATAAAAAGAACACCTGTTTTTACGAGAAGTTGTTGAAAAGGATGGCTTATTCGAAGTGTTTTTAGCTTTATTTACTTTTCACAAGTAAGCTTACAGAAGGAGTCCTCCTAGGTAAATCACCTAGGTTTGGATCAGCGGTCGTTTCTGACAATGCTTTGCATGTCAGGAGAGGATCAGCGAATAAAAAAGAGCCTCAGCGAAAATTAATCGCTGAGGCCCTTTTAAATCTTGGATAATTCCAAGGTATTATCTAGCAAATGTTACCGCGCGTTTTTCGCGAATCACCGTTACTTTTACCTGTCCAGGATACTGCATTTCATCCTGAATTTTTTGTGAGATCATAAAAGAAAGATCGTCAGCATATTGATCGGTTACTTTATCACTTTCAACGATTACACGTAATTCTCGTCCCGCTTGCATCGCGTAGGCTTTAGATACACCATCGTGTGCTAGTGCTAACTCTTCGAGGTCACCAATTCGCTTAAGGTAGCTCTCCAGAATCTCACGGCGAGCCCCAGGACGTGCGCCAGAGATCGCATCACAAGCTTGTACAACAGGAGAAAGGATATTATTCATTTCAACCTCATCGTGGTGTGCTCCTACGGCATTACATACTACTGCGTGTTCTTTATATTTTTCGCAGAGTTTCATCCCAAGAATAGCGTGAGACAACTCCGTTTCTTCCTCTGACACTTTTCCTATATCATGAAGTAGTCCAGCACGTTTAGCCATTTTGACTTGTTTTGGATTTAGTCCTAACTCCGCGGCCATTGCTGCACATAGGTGAGCTGTTTCAATTGAGTGCTTGAGCAAATTCTGTCCGTAAGACGAACGGAAACGCATCCGACCAACCATCTTCACTAAATATGGGTCAAGACCGTGAATATCTAATTCAATCACGGTTCGCTCTCCAATTTCAATAATTTGCTCATCCAATTCTTTTCGAGTCTTGGTCACTACTTCCTCGATACGTGCCGGGTGAATACGGCCATCAGCCACAAGTCGTTTTAGTGATAAGCGACAAACTTCCCGACGAATCGGATCAAATGAAGAAATAACAATTGCCTCTGGTGTATCGTCTACCACAATCTCTGCACCGGTAGCTGCTTCCAATGCTCGGATGTTACGTCCTTCCCGACCAATAATTTGTCCTTTGAGGTCATCTGAATCCAAATTGAAGACACTTACTGTATTTTCGATTGTGTATTCTGCACACATCCGCTGGATAGTTTGGATGACAATTTTCTTTGCCTCTTTATTTGCAGTAAGTTTAGCCTGAGAGATGGTATCTTTAATCAAGGCCATTGAATCGGTTTCTGCTTTTGCTTTTACCGCTTCAAGTAACTGTTCTTTTGCTTCGGCTTCGCTTAGTTTAGCGACACCTTCTAATGCTTTGATGTGTTTATCATTTGCAGCATCCAGTTCTTCTTTCTTCTTATTAACGACTCGTATCTGTTGATCGAGATTTTCCCGGATCGTTTTAAGTTCCGCTTCTGTCTGTTCGAGCTCTGTCTTTTTGTTGTTTAGTTTATCTTCTCGAGACTGAAAAGAACTTTGCTTTGACTTTAGATCATTCTCCAGTTTGACCACTTCCATCTCCCGTTCTTTAAGTTCTACCTTATGAGAAGATTTGTAGCTTTCAAAGTCTGATTTAAATTTGTTGAAGCGATCTTTAGCTTCCTGAATCTTTCGTTGTTTGATAGATTCGTTTTTACTTTCTGCTTTTTCTACAATTCGGTCTGCTTTGTTTTTAGCTTCACTAGCGATACGATCAGCCGTTTGTCTGGCATCTTTTACAATAGAGTCTGCTTTCGCATTCATCTCATCAACTCTCGCCTGTCCAGATTTTTTAAGTATCGATTGTACTACAAGGAAGGCAATTATAGCCCCAACGACCAAACCTCCAATCAATCCAATTCCAATTTCCATAATTCTTCGATTTTAAGGTTACATAATATACTACCTTTCTCTGATCAACCGATCAGCGGCAGCATTATCCTCCTGGTAAAGCCAGGCTGATAATAATCAGCGTATCACAATTGATACACTGTAAGCAAATGGATGGAAAAATCTAGCTCAGTTTACTTCAATAAATGATCGAGTAATTCGTCTAACTGATTGATTTTATCGGAGAGAATCGGATCAAAGCTTGTAGCCTGGGCATCTCCTGATTTCGACTTATGAAGGTCGACTGCATAAGTTAGGAGGGCCATAGACAGGCAATCTTGCTTGTCCTTTTTAGTATATGTGAGTTGAAATCGATTGACTTTTTCGTTGACATCTTTGACGATCTTACGGATAGCATCCTCGTCTCCTACTTTTACTTTAAGTGGATAAGGACGCCCAGCGATCAAAACGGTGATATTCGTCATTTCCTGCTCTTCCATACTCAACTATTTTGTAGCCATTCAATACATTTATCAATTTCGGAAATGTATTGATCAATCTCTTTCCTCAACTTCTTGGAACTTTCCGGATTACTCTCTCTCTGCAAATCTAGCGCTACTTTTGATCTAGCAACTCTTTCTTCCATTTGACCGATCTTGCTATTATTTTGAGCAAGTTCGGATTTAAGCTGTTTATTTTCTAGTAACAGTGTACTATTTTCATTTTGCAGACGCTCTAGCCGCAAAGCTAGTTGCCTGACTTTTAGTTCAATATTATTAAGTTTATCTGTTAATGATTGTAATGCCATTCTTAAACAAGGCCTTTTACGATAAGGAGTTTAACGTCGAATAGTGGCGCCAAGTTTCCCTTCGTAGGTATCAATTAGTTTTCCCATGATCTTTTCAACCTCTTTATCTTTGAGTGTTTTACTCGGATCTTCGAAAACAAAGCTTACTGCATAAGACTTTTTGCCATCGCCTAATTGCTCGGCGTTGACATATACATCAAAGAGATTTACCTCTTTCAAAATTTGCTTCCCTGTCTTATGAGCAATTGATGCAATATCTTGAAAATTAACCGAATTATCAATTATCAAAGCTAAATCTCTACGTACGCTTGGATATTTAGTTAACGGTTTAAATTGAATTTTATGCTTCTTCAAGCCCTTTACAATGTTATCCCATTGAAATTCAGCGTATAACACTGGATTTTTGACATCCATTTTGCGGGAGATCGCTTTGTGTACCATCCCAAAACGAACCAATTCCATTGGTCCTCGGTGATAACTTAATCCATAGCTAAAAATATCGTCCTGAACGGCTGTTGTCTGATAACCTGAAATGCCTAAACGGTCCAATACATTATTAACATGGCTCTTCAAGGTATAATAATCAACTTGTGCCTTATCATTCGCCAACCAGCTCTCCGTAGTCTTAGCACCAGTCATGAATAGGCTATAGTGACTCTTTTCTATATATTTTTCACCATCCTGTGCGTAAGACTTCCCGAATTCGAAAAATTTCAGATCAGCATTTTGACGGTTTTGATTGTGAAGAATGGCCTCTAGGCCACTGAATAACATCGTTGGTCGCATTACGTCTAGCTGACTATTGGATGTGTTATTCACAAATACTAACTGCTCTTCAGCAACCGGTAAAATTTCAGAAAAGTAACGAGACTCCGTTAAGGAAACAGCCATCATCTCGTTGAATCCTACACTTGCCAAAAAGTCGCTTACCGTATTTCGAAGCTTAACCGGATCTGGTTTAGGACTAATCACAATAGTACTTCGCATCTGATCAGAGAACGGTACCTTATTGAAACCGTAAATTCTCAAAACCTCTTCAATCACATCCACCTCCCGAAGTACATCCGCTTTATTGGTAGGGATACTAATCACTAAGCTATCTTCTTGCTCACTGATGATTTCCATCTCCAAAGCTGCAAAGATTGCTTTGACTTCGCCCTTAGGAATATCCACCCCAATCAATCGATTAATCCTTGCATAACGAACTTCAATTTGTAAAGGCTTAATCACTTCCGGATAAACATCAATCACTTCAGAAGAGATTACTCCACCACCAAGTTCCTGGATAAGCATTGCTGCACGCTTCAAGGCTAAGACCGTAATATTAGGATCACTTCCCTTTTCAAATACCATCGCAGCATCCGTTCGAAGGATATGACTCATGCTGGTTACTCGAATCCATTTCGCATTGAAATGAGCGGCCTCCAGAAATATGTTAGTTGTATTATCTGTTACTCCTGACTTAATTCCACCAAAGACACCTGCAATACACATTCCGTTAGAGGCACCATCACAGATCATTAAATCCGTTGCTCTAAGCTTGCGATCTACTTCATCAAGTGTTTTAAAAACAGAATTTTCAGGAAGTGTTTTAACAATCACTTTAGCGCCTGTGATCATATCCGCGTCAAACGCGTGTAAAGGTTGTCCCATTTCGTGTAGAACGAAATTGGTAATATCCACTATATTATTAATTGGTCGAACACCAATTGCATTTAGTTTAGTTTTTAGCCATTCAGGAGACTCTTTAACCGTTACCCCTGTAATAGAAACACCAGAATATCTTGGACAAGCTTCCGTATTTTCAACCACTACTTCGATGGGCAAATCATGGTTATCCACTTTGAATCCAGACACATCCGGCACCTTTACTTCTCCATTCCCACCGTGGTTAATTTTTAGTGCTGCAGCTAAATCTTTTGCGACTCCTAAGTGAGCGGTCGCATCAGATCGATTAGGTGTCAAGCCAATATCATAAATGATATCGTTCTCAATATTAAAATAAGTACTCGCCGGGGTACCGACCTGAACTTCCTGCGGAAGCACCATGATTCCATCATGGCTATCTCCCAACTGAAGCTCGTCTTCTGCACAAATCATCCCTTCTGAAACCTCTCCTCGAATCTTCCCTTTTTTGATTTTGAAGTCATTACCCTCCTTATCATACAGAACAGTACCTATCGTTGCAACCAATACCTTTTGGCCAGCAGCAACATTGGGAGCACCACAAACGATTTGTAAATCTTCGTCAGCGCCAACGTCCACCTTAGTTAATGACAATTTATCAGCATTAGGATGTTTACCACATTCCTTAACCGCTCCGATGACTACTCCACGTAGTCCACCTTTGATACTTTCTATTTCATCCATTCCTTCGACTTCCAGGCCGATTGCTGTTAGCAATTCGGAAGTTTCATCAGGATTTAGATTTATATCGAGATAGTCTTTTAGCCAGTTTAAAGAAACCTTCATTTCTTACGATTTTTAGTCGGCAAAGATAAGCCTTTTATACAAAGAAAATATTTTTCATCAAATTCAAAAACAGAAAAGGGGAACAAGTAGCTCCTCAACGTGATTTTCAGGCTACTTGTTCCCCAATTTAATGGTTCTCTTTATTTTTGTTAGTCCGCCAAATGTTCTTCAGTTGCCTGCAGCACATCCTTTCGATCCCCTGCAAGGTGTGCAAAAGCAATGACCTCACAGTTATCAGCATTCCAACCATCCGGCAAAGTAAAAGAATAAGATTTTTCAAAAGTATCTCCTTCCAGCATTGCATCTGCTAAATTATCTCCGTCATAAGCCGTAAGGACAGTCCGTAATACATGCTTATGCTTATACTCTAAGTCAAGACCAGGGGAAGAATCTGGCGTTAGTTGTGCGTCCGTGATATTATTCTCAGTAATCATAATGGTTAGTCGAACTTCTTCGTCAATGCCTTCTAATGCTCCACCACTTACCTGAATGCTTAGGTTTCTGGAAGTAGCATCGTAAGCATTATTAACCGTTAGACTAACCTTTGCGGTCTCCTCAAGTTGTTCTGCAATACGTCCTGCCCAAAGTTCTTTACCGACCAATTGTAGATCAGACTCTCCAGTAAATTGCTTGCGGTCAATTACTGCTGAAGGGTAAGCTTCTGGCAAACCGAGTAAGCTAATGATAAACTCTCCTCCATCCGTTCTGAAATCGTATTGATTATCACTATATGGATTCGCAAAAAACTCTGCATGAATAGAAACTGCAATAAGCCGATCTCCATGAATAGACAGAAGATTTTCGATCTCCACACTTCCGGCCGGACAGTTAATACACCGAACTCCAGTAAACTCTTCTATAAGTACTCTTCTGTCCTGAGGGGTTATAATGACCTCTTCATTATCACAGCTTAAACAAGCAATTTCGGGCATGTTTTCTTCACAAGCAAAAAAGAAGCAAGCCAGAAAGATGAAAGCAATTATATTTTTATTAATCATTGGATGATATATTTTTTATTGATTATTGCGATTGATTAAAAAGTGGAGTTAACTGAAACTTTCACTCCGCTAAACGCTGGCTCTAATCGACAGATCCCTCCGGTACACACAATACCTTCTACTTGTTTGACGTAACTCAAAGAGAAACGGTTTGATTTAAACGTATAGAAAATATCAAATCGCGGATAATGTATTTTACGTTTTTCTCCGTTAGCACGTTCGGGGATTTCTTTTCTATCTGGATTTGGGTCGATATTAAACATATCCGAAACTGTAAAAGTCCAGTGTGGCGCAACAGTAAATTCTGCTAATCCAAATAGCCAGCTTCCAAAATCTTCTCCAGTATTCATATACTGCGCTTCAAAGCGGATTGCTTTTTTTCGTGAAAGCTTGTACAGAAAATCTACGTAAGGCGTAATGGTGACTACATTCGGCACTCCAGGCTTTTCTTCATAGAGTGCTTGATTATATTGTTGATATTGTAAGCCTCCAATAATCTGCCATTTCCTTTTGTATTTATAGGTAACCTCGCTATAGATTTCGTTATACAACAGCTCATTATCGAGGTCCGTAATATAAGAGCCATTCAAACCAATTTGAAATTTGCGGCTAAAGGCATATTTAATATCTGCTTGTAAAGCATTTTCTCCCAACTCCTGCGTCGCTGCCTGATAACGCGTTGTCAGGCGGTAGGTATTAAACCGGGTCATCGGTGGCAGGAAGTTGATCGCTCCTTGGTTAAGCGTTACAAAAGGATTGGTCCGAAAGGAAAAGTTTTCCGTGCGTTTAGCTTCCAGCGTAACGCCCAGGCCTTTATCGGCGTAGCTCAGCGCAGTATAAAAAATAGCACCATCGTCAGAAACCAATTTACCTAGTGATGTGGTTTGTCCATCTCTGCTTGTCTTTATGGCGCGAGGGTCAAAAAACTGATCTCTGGTTTTGTAGGCTCCTTCTATATACCAATTGAATTTGCCGGCAGTCAAGGTATTATACACTGACATTGCATAGGTGTTATATTTTGCACCAATACTATCCACAACCGAATAGGTATTAATAGTATTGACAATTGTACGCATCATATCATCGTCAATAGTTTTAGCTACGATTCCAAATCCCGGAGAAAGCGTCCATTTCTGCCCACTCTCTTCGGAAGGTGCAATAAATCCATCAATACTCAAGCCTTTGATAATTGTCCCATAAGAAGAAAACTGCTGTTTTTGTTTTCCGGAAAAAGCCTTAACTACCCAATCTTCATTTAAGTCATAAGTGAGTCGAGCGCCATACAAAGCATTATCAATTAGTAAAGGTCGTTGTTCAAAAGCTCGAAAAATAATTCCAGAACCAATTTGGTCGTATAGATAACCTCCTGATATACCAAGCTTATTTACTTTTTTACTAATATACCAACGGCCTATTCCCTGAGCAGTATAGGAATTTTGTGGGTCAAGTAGATTTGAGTTATTAAACATATCAAATCGCAAACCAACATCAAAGCCTTTGTATGCGTAATTAAGTTGAAGCCAGGTATCTGCTCCGTACAATTGATGGTCGTATTGTGGCGTATTTGTTGCGCCGATTAAAGTATCTTCTCTAAAAAAATTTGCTTGCGCCTGAATACTTCCAGATATCCTAGCCCCCTCCTGAGCGTAAGATTTCTGACAAAGTGCTAAAATCACCAGCGTCAAAAAATATATTTGCGTTTTTTTCATTTAGATTAGTTTAATAAACCCCAAAAGCCGTTAAAAGTAAGTTAAACTTCGTTTAAGAAGTGTCGTTAATGGTCACAAATAGTCTAAATTGGGAATCTCCCTCTCGTTATATCGAAATTAGAGTGTTTTTTGCAGAGTAAAAAAAGCACTACCGACAAAACCTAATAAACGTCATAAACCAGCACAAAATTAAATATTTAAAAAATAATCATTTATGAAAATAGTACGACTTTTCTCAATTGCTTTTGCCCTTTTAATCAGTCTTAGTGTATTTGGACAAAAAGAAGTGCCAAATTTAAGCCTAAAAACACTTGATGGTAAAACTGTAAACCTACAGGATTATAAATCAAATGGTAAGATCACAGTGGTAAGCTTTTGGGCAACCTGGTGCTCACCTTGTAAAAAAGAATTAGATGCTATAGCGGATATTTACCCAGACTGGCAGGAAGAGTATGATGTAGAACTATTAGCTATAACGATCGATACAAGACGTGCACTTGCTAAAGTACCTGGAATCGTTGAGACAAAAGGTTGGGACTACACTGTACTAGTAGCCAATGAGCAGGACGCACAAAATCTATTAAGTTTTCAAACTATTCCTCAGACATTCCTAATTGATAAAAATGGAAAAATTGTTTGGGATCATAATGGATATGTACCTGGAGACGAAGATGAATTAGAGGAGGTGATTGCTAAATTAGCAGGTAAGTAAGTTCCTTTCGAAAAAAATAAAAAGGTATTAGATTTTAAGCGATCTAATACCTTTTTTATTTAGGGTTCATCAAGATCACTATCAAGAATATCATCAGACAAATGCCTTGAGGTTTCCTCTTGCCCCTGCATTGCCGCTTGTAAGATCTCGTTGTTAATCAACATTAAGAAACTCACAATTATTCCGTAGCCAATCAAGCCAAAGATGGCTGGAAGCCAAAAGGGTTCATCCTTTAAATCAGGGATAAGTTCGAAAAGATAGAAATAGGAGTAAAGAAGAGCTCCCGTTATTAATGAAAGATTGGCAACGTAAATAAAAAAGCGACTTTTTAATAAGCCTAGTATACCTGCAGAAAACAAGAAGACACCAGTAATAGTTACACCTGCAAGCCCTTTATACCATATGCTTCTGTAAGCCGTCTCTATCCGATAAACCAAATCCGGAGTAGACACACTTAATAGAAACAAGCCAGCTCCTACAAAGACAAGCCCCAGAACACGTACGATATTAATTCGATTCCGCATTTGGCATTAAGCATGTTCGGATAACTCTAACCAACGCATCTCTTTTTCATCAATCAGTTGCTTAACTCTACCAAGCTCTATAGAGAGCTCTTGAATTTCTTCTGAGGACAAATTGGGATCATTAAACTTGTCCGTTATTTCTGTTTTTTGCTTTTCTAGTTTTTCAATTTCTTTTTCTAAGCTATTAAACTCTTTACGCTCCATGTAAGAGAGTTTAGGTTTATCGCTAACTTCTTTTACGCGTTGTTTTTTCTCCTTGGGCGCTCTTTCTCGTTCTCTATCATCGATTTTTTTCTGAGCACGATACTCTGTGTAGTTACCATTATAATCCCTAATCTTGCCATCGCCTTCAAATATAAAAAGGTGATCGACCAGTTTATCCATAAAGAACCGATCATGCGTAACGATAATTACACAACCTGGAAAATCAAGTAAGAAGTTTTCTAATACATTAAGTGTAAGAATATCCAGGTCATTAGTCGGCTCATCCAGAATTAAGAAGTTAGGATTTTGCATGAGTACCGTTAACAGGTAAAGCCGCCTTCGTTCTCCCCCACTTAATTGACTAACATAAACCTGTTGGTGTTTTTTGTCGAATAAAAATCGTTCAGCAAGCTGGCTAGCGGTAAGCTTTTGTCCTTTCTCGAGCGGAATGTACTCGGCAATATCAGTGATGACATCAATGACCCGTTTATCAGTTTTTAACTGAATACCATCCTGGGTATAGAATCCAAATTTAACCGTCCCTCCAATAACAACTGTCCCTGAGTCGGGTCGAAGTTGCTTTGTGATAATATTTAAAAATGTAGACTTCCCAGCTCCATTTCTCCCTACTATTCCTACACGTTCGTTTTTCTTAAATTTATAAAAGAAATCTTTAATTAAGACCTTACCATCGTAGCTCTTATTGATGTAGTTAACCTCAAGGATTTTGCTCCCTAGACGAGCGCCCTTGATATCGATTTGAATAGCTTGTTTATCTACTTTGACGGATGCTTTTTCTTTAATTTTATCAAATGCACCAACCCTTGATTTTGCTTTGGTTCCTCTTGCCTTTGGCATTCGTCGAATCCACTCGAGCTCTTTCTTCATAAGCTTCTGCGCTTTCTCCACTTCCAATGATTCATTTTCAAAGCGTGTAGCTTTTTTCTCTAAGAAATCAGAATAATTGCCATGATATTTATAAAGGCTAAGTTTATCTAATTCGACGATGACATTACAAACCCTTTCCAGAAAATACCGATCGTGCGTCACCATAAAAAGAGTACGATTAGCCTGACCAAGGAAATCTTCTAACCATTCGATCATATCCAAATCCAAATGGTTAGTAGGCTCATCAAGAATTATAAACTCTGGTTCATCGATTAATAATTTAGCTAAGGCTAGTCGCTTTCTCTGCCCTCCGGACAAGGTCCCGACTTTCTTTTGCAGCTCAGTGATATTCAGCTTAAAAAGAATTTCTTTAATCTTGGCTTCGAAGTCCCAGGCCTTCAAATCTTCCATCTTTGTCAAGGCACTTTGCAGAGCCTGGTCATTTTCCGGTGAGAGCAGAGCTTCTTCGTATTTCTGGATTGCCTGAATCAAAGGGTTTTCACTTTCGAATACGGTATCTAAAACGGTCCAGTGATCCGGGAAGTCGGGTTCTTGCTTGAGGTAACCAATTCTTATATTTCGGCTCACAAAAACCTTACAGTGCTCTCCTTCACCATTAATCTCTCCTGCTATAAGCTTAAGTAAGGTTGTTTTTCCCTGACCATTTCGAGCAACTAAGGCTACTTTATCCCCTTTATTGATATGAAGATTGATATCCTGAAAAAGGACTTTATCGCCAAAGGTTTTAGTAACATTTTCTAGTGTGAGGTAATTCAAAGTTGGGTACAGTTTACATTATAATACTTTGCAAAAAACAAAGACCTTTCAAAGGTAAGGACTTTGAAAGGTCTTTGTTTAGCTTTGCTAAAATTAAGTACTACTCTTTAGCGTATTTTTTATCATCCATGTCTCTAAGGATATTCAGTGCCTCTTCGATATAGATATCTTTTTTGATCGATTTGACCCAATCATCATTACGCGCTACACGAGATTCGTCTTCATTTATAAAATCCATGTCTACTTCCAGGTTTCTAATGGATAGACCTTCAATTTCTTTAAACATATCCTCGTACTTTTTAGACTCTTTCTCAAGCTCTTCCATTTCTTTTTGGTACTCCTTAAGATTAAGACTATAGTCTGTATCTTCTCTTTGCTCTTGAAGACGTTTTGCACTTTCAAGTA
Organism: Saprospiraceae bacterium; assembly: GCA_020631105.1. Lineage (GTDB taxonomy): Bacteria > Bacteroidota > Bacteroidia > Chitinophagales > Saprospiraceae > JAHDHW01. The sequence goes on from JAHDHW010000001.1 coordinate 20,641, forward strand.
CTAACTGGAATGTAGGATTATTATTTACTCTTTTTTCACTAGCGGATTTCCATTGATCTAAACCATCTAAGCTGGTAACTGCCTGCGAATAATCCACTTTATCGATCTTATTCCAATCCATTGGATATTCATGATCTTTCTCTCCTACTTCAATATAGTGGTAACGGTCCGGTAAAACGATATCCGGCACTACTCCTTTAAGCTGAGTAGATCCGCCATTGACCCGGTAAAATTTCTGGATAGTTAGTTTGATATTCCCCAGAGGTTTCACTTCATTATAGCCTCTTAAGGCACGATCAAGATCTATAAATCTTTGTACAGTTCCTTTACCAAAAGTAGATTTACTACCGACGATTACAGCGCGACCATAATCCTGTAAGGCTGCAGCAAGAATCTCTGAAGCAGATGCACTAAACTGATTAACAAGTACGATTAGTTTACCATCATATTGTACGTCATCATCTCTGTCTTCCAAAACATCCGGCGCTTCTCCTCTACTCTTTACCTGAACGATTGGTCCTTCTTCGATGAACAGGCCAGACATTTTAACAACATCCCTAAGTGATCCACCGCCATTATTTCGTAAGTCAAGGATAATCCCGTTGACATTTTGATCTTTTAATTTTTCTACTTCGTTTGCTACATCTGTAGCACAACTACGTCCACCTGAGCGATTAAAGTCTGCATAGAATCGCGGAAGTTTAATATATCCAATATTATTAGCCTTGCCTGGTAAATCCAGAATTACTGATTTCGCATAACTTTCAGCAGTAATAACTAATTCCCGAACAATAGCTATCGTTTTGATCGTACCATCTACTTTCTTAATCGTTAAGTTTACAGTTGTTCCTTTTTTCCCTCGGATCAATTTTACAACATCATCAATTCGATACCCCATTACATTAACAGGTTCTTCACCTTCCTGTGCAACTGCAGTAATCAGGTCATTTGCTTCCAACTCTTTTTGTTTCCATGCCGGTCCACCAGGAACGATTTCAGAAACTTTTGTATAGTCCCCTTCTGTCATCAGTCGAGCACCAATTCCTTCCAGTGCACCTGACATTGTAATGTCAAAATTCTCCTTGTCTTTAGGGGCATAATACCCGGTATGAGGGTCGTAAATATTAGTGATAGCGTTTAGATAATCACTAAAACGATCAGAACGTCGTAGTTTACTAAGGCGGTTAAATACTTTGTCATAATTTTCTTTAACGGCTTCACGAGCTTCTTTCTCCATTTCTTCGAAAGATTTCTCTTCCTTTTCCTCTGCGGCTTCTTTTTCTTCTACATCTTCTTGAGACTGAGCCTCAATTTTATCTGCTAAGCGAGCCATTACTTCATACTTAAGCGATTTGCGCCAGTAATCTTTCAATTCAGCATCGTCTTTTGCAAAAGGCTTTTTCTCGCCGTCAAATTCAATTGATTCTTTAGCGGTATAATCAAAAGGCTTAGCCAGGATATCCTGATAAAAGCCTTCCGCTTTACCAATGCCTTCAATTAACAATTGCTCCGACAAATCAAAAAAGGGAAAACTCGCTTTTAAGGTCTGATCGTCAATATCAAGACGATGCTTCTCTAGTCGAGCTACATCTTTTTGAGTCAACCATCGATGTCCACCATCGATACGATCCATATAAAGGTCATATACTCGCTTAGAAAACTGGTCATCTATTTCTACTGGGTTGAAGTGTAATTGCTCCAAGCCACTTAACATAGTCTGGATCATAATTGCTTCTTTCTCCGATCGATCAGCACTAGGCGTGAAACTCCATACGGCAAAAGCAATAGCTATCAGGGATAAAAAAATCGGGCCTCTCACTTTCATATCATCATTATATTTAAAAATTGAGAAAAGTCATTAATTGACAGGTAAGTGTAAAACGCTTTTTAAAGCTTACTAAATATACCTTATTTTATATAAAATGTTCGGCGATAATCCTGCCAAAGTAAATTTTTAACGTAATTATAACGCCTTTTCGATCAAAGATATTGGGAGTGCGATGAATGACCATTCATTGAATGGAATAGCATCTACCCCTAAAACGACAAAACGGGTTTGCCACATTGCGACAAACCCGTTTCATAAAGATATTGTTATTGATTAAATAAATGGTGCAATTACTAGTGCAACCACTGACATTAATTTCAATAGAATATTAAGAGATGGTCCAGAAGTATCCTTAAACGGATCTCCAACGGTATCTCCTACTACTGTTGCTTTGTGAGCATCAGATCCTTTGTAGTACATTTTACCTTGGATTTCAACACCTTCTTCAAACATTTTCTTTGCATTATCCCAGGCACCACCAGCGTTAGACTGGAAGATCGCCATTAATACACCACAAACGGTAACACCTGCTAATAATCCACCTAGCATCTCACCACCACCGATAAATCCAACCAATACCGGAGAGACTACAGCGATTAAGCCAGGCACCACCATTTCTCGAATAGAAGCTGCCGTAGAAATAGCAACACATTTATCATATTCTGCTTTTCCATCTGCTGCTTCAAAAGTTTTCTTATCAGCATCTGACCAATCTGCAAACTCTTTTCCATCGTTTTCCTTCATTACAGCGAGTGCAGCTGTCAACTCAGGAATAGTTTTGAACTGGCGACGTACTTCCTGAATCATATCCATCGCAGCGCGACCAACAGCATTCATTGAAAGTGCAGAGAATAAGAAAGGTAACATACCTCCAACCAATAATGCAGCCATTACTTTAGGATTCATGATATTGATACCTGCAAGTTGTGCATCTGGATTAGCAACGTTATAAGCAGTAATAAATGCTGCAAATAAAGCTAGTGTAGTTAATGCTGCAGAGCCAATCGCAAATCCTTTTCCGATCGCTGCTGTCGTATTACCTACTGCATCCAGTTTATCTGTCTTTTGACGTACTTCTTTTGGTAATTCTGCCATCTCAGCGATACCCCCTGCATTATCCGCAATCGGTCCGTAAGCATCTACTGCCAGTTGAATACCTGTATTAGAAAGCATACCTACTGCAGCAATCGCAATACCGTAAAGGCCCGCGAAGTGATGAGCTCCAATGATCGCAGCTCCTAGAATCAAAATAGGAATAGCCGTTGATTGCATACCTACACCTAAACCTGCGATAATATTTGTAGCCGCTCCAGTTAATGACTGGTCAACAATTGATTTTACTGGTTTTGTACCTGTACCTGTATAGAACTCCGTAACAATACCAATTAATAATCCAGACGCTAATCCAAATAATACTGCCCAGAATACTCCCATTGAAGAGTAATCTACTCCGTTGAATGTCCATGCTTCCGGAAGCATCCATTTTACGATAGCAAAAGTCGCAGCTAACATCAAACCAGCAGAAATAAACTCTCCTGTATTCAATGCTTTTTGAGGATCACCACCTTCCTTAACTTTTACGAAGAAAGTTCCGATGATAGAAGTGATGATACCAACTCCAGCCAATACTAAAGGAAGTAATACCGCTGAAAGGCCATCAAAATTATCTGCCCATGCACCGCCATTAACAGCAGCATCTGCGATAAATGCAGCTCCCAATACCATTGTACCAATGATTGAACCTACGTATGATTCGAAAAGGTCAGCTCCCATACCCGCTACGTCTCCAACATTATCACCAACGTTATCTGCAATAGTTGCAGGATTCAAAGGGTGATCCTCAGGAATACCCGCCTCAACTTTTCCTACAAGGTCAGCGCCCACATCAGCAGCTTTGGTATAAATACCTCCACCTACTCTCGCAAATAATGCAATTGATGAAGCTCCAAAAGAGAACCCAGTGATTACTGTGATCACTTTATTGATGTTCCAGTCCATGCCACTGTACAAAAGGAATAAACTTCCTAATCCAAGCACACCTAAACCAACAACTCCCATACCCATTACAGCTCCACCACTAAAAGCAACTTCAAGTGCTTTACCTAAACTGGTACGTGCAGCATTGGTAGTACGCACATTTGCTTTAGTCGCTACCTTCATACCAATGAAGCCTGCTAAAGCAGAACAAATAGCTCCAAGAACAAAAGATAAACCTACTAATGGAGAAGATCCTTCTTGCATTCCACTCCATACCATCAATGCAGCAACTATGACTACAAAGATAGAGAGTACTCGATATTCTGCTTTAAGGAACGCCATTGCTCCGTCAGAGATGTTTTTGGCAATAGTTGCCATACGCTCTGTTCCAACCTCTTGCTTAGAAACCCATGAAGACTTCCAGAAGGTGTACAAAAGCGCTATTACTCCTAAAACAGGAATAGCATAAGTAATTGTTTGACCCATTTTATATCGTCGTTTTGTTAGAAAATTTTAATTAATACTATATGAATTTATTATCTATCTATGCTTCAATAGCACAGCTTTTATTCACGGTGGGCAAAAGTACGGTTATTTTGCATATTCAGCAACTTCATTCTCTAGTTATTTATCCTCCTAATTGCTTCTATTACAGCCACTTAATCTTTAAGTCGACAGGATCCCGCTCACCAGGGAGCTCTGGCCCTTCATAATTACCCATATAAAAGAATCCCAAGCATCGCTCTCCTTCTTCTAACTTTAGCATCTCGCCAGCTGCATGGATGGACGAAGGCGAACTCCAATAGCCCCCAATACCCAATGCAGTTGCCGTTAACCACATATTCTGCACCGCACAGGATACTGCTGCTATTTCTTCCCATTCCGGAACGCGTTCAGCAGGATCCCTAAACATACATATAGCTATTACGCAAGCACTTTGTAAAGGTTTACGAATCGTCTTTTCGTACTTTTTCTGTGAAAAATCTTCCGGGGCAGTATGTGTTTTATAAAAATCACCTAAAAATTCCGATAATTGATTTAAGGATTGCCCAGTCATCACTTTAAACCGCCAGGGTTCTGTTTTTCGATGACTAGGTGCCCAGTTCGCATTTTCCAGAATAGTTTCGATGACTGATCGATCAATCGGCGTATCGGAATACATGTTTGGAAATATAGCACGACGCTTACGGATTAATTCGTTAAGCTCTTGAATATTCATTTTGTATCATTTTTATTCGAAGGTATTAGAGCCGCTTATATTGCTACGCATCAGGCTCCGACGGGCGAATATAATCAGCAATGATCTAAAGTTGAAAAAATGAGAAGAGTTAAAATATTCACAACTTTCAGAAAAAATTGAAAGTTTGTTTGAAAAGGCTTATCTTGTACCTATAAAGTCATAATCTCAAAACCAAAATATTATGAAACGCGGATATAAATTTCTCAGAGTCGATAACATCATTCAGTGGATCCTGATTTGTACCTATGTGGCAGCAGGTTTAGGGGCCTTGGTAGATCGGGATATTGTAATCTTTCTTTTAGTGGTGCAATTTTTTCTTGGAGGATGGCAGCTTTTAAGTGGTATTATTCTATTCGCACTAACGAAAAATAAAAAACGGCTTAACTACCTACTTACTGTCCTTGCTTACTTTGTAATCTTTGCCCTGGGGAGCATGCTGATTGCTCAGGGAATATTTAAAGAAACCAAAGCTCTAATGGTCCTCAGTACCATCCTCGTTCCTATGGTAATTGCATTTTGGTATTTTGGGATGACGCAAGTTGACTACAAAGAAGTCAAGCAACAAAAAAATCCGGATGCCCCTGATAAAAGCCATTTACAGGAGGAAATTCTTGACGATGGAATTTGGGAGTAAAGCAGGGATAAAATAAATAGGATATGAGCAAGAGAATCAGATTACTAAAAATCGATGTCATCGTACAGCGAGGGCTTATGATCCTCTTTTTAGTCCTTGGCTTAAGGGTTTTAAATGGTCAAGATTATCAATTAGCCTTATTATTTCCTCTATTATTTATAGGAATCTGGCAATTCTTGGGGAATGTCTATCATATGGACCATACCAACAACACTAATCGAAAGCACTATTTCCTGGCCACCATTAGCTACTTTGTAGGCATAAGCCTTATTATCGCTATATTCTCCTTTACTCAAGATATCGAGCATAGCTTAATGGTCATTCCACCAGTGATTTTAGCAATATCGTATTACGTTATTTCGGAAGTTGAATATCGTTCAGCAAAAGTCAAAAGAAAAAATTAATCCAATGATCAGTACATTCAGAATGAAGCTTGACCTTATTGGTCAGATACTTTTAATCAGTGCTGCGATCCTCTTTCTTATCTTAGAAAGTAGTATTCGCTGGACCAATACTTTTATAATCATTTTGGGTATTTGGCAGATTGTCAGTGCGATCCACTTACTAGTAGTTTATCGTCATATCAAGCGGATTAATTTCTTAAAAGCCTTTTTGGTTTTAGTCTTGAGCCTCCCCCTTTGGATCAACTTTGTCGGCACCTTAGCTTACCTCCCGGTCGCAGGTGTCCTGATCTGGTACTTTGTCCAGACGATATACGAAACACGAATTGTACTCCGCCGCCCAAGGTCTTTTTGGGATTTATAATTTTTGCGATGCAAAAGAATTTTTTAGATTAATCTAAAAATTATTATATTTGTATTAAATGATACAAATATGATATCGCATACAGAAGAAAATTATCTAAAAGCGATCTATAAAATCTTAGAAAAAGGTAGCGGTTCTGCCAGTACGAACGCCATCTCCAAAGAGATGAACACCAGTGCTGCCTCCGTCACTGACATGCTTAAGCGATTGGCTGATAAAGATTGTATTGACTATAAAAAATACAAAGGGGTTACGCTTACCAATAAAGGCAAAAACATTGCGACCACTCTTATACGTAAGCATCGACTATGGGAAGTATTTCTCGTAGAGAAGTTAAATTTTTCGTGGGATGAAATCCATGAGATCGCAGAAGAAATGGAACATATCCAGTCCGAAGAATTAGTCAGTCGCCTGGATGCTTTCCTGGACCATCCTCGCTTTGACCCGCATGGTGATCCGATTCCGGATGCGGAGGGGCACTTTACCTTCCGAAAGCAAAGAGCGCTTACAGAATTACCATTAGAAAAATCTGCAGTTATTGTTGGGGTAAAAGAAAGCTCCAGTCCTTTCTTACAATATCTAACACAACAAGGGCTTGCCCTTGGTACAACTATAAAACTATTGGAACGATTCGATTATGATGGCTCCATAAAAGTCCTCATTAATGGTTCGAAAGAATTAGTGCTTTCACAAAAGGTAGGCAACAACCTTTATGTACAACAATCATAATTGACTTTAGAATTAAGTAAACAGATATGAAAAAATTAACCCTAATACTATTTTTTATAAGCTTGAATATTTTAAGCTTTGGGCAAGATAAACCTAAAGTAGTCGCGACCGCAACGATGATCTGGGATATGGCAAAAGCAGTGGGCGGTGACTTGATAGAAGTAGAAAGCATTGTGCCGATTGGTGGTGATCCACATTTACATGAGCCAACTCCAAGGGATGCTAAGCTCGTCGCCTCTGCTCAATTAATTCTTAAAAATGGTTTGACCTTCGAAGGATGGTTAGATGAGTTGATAGAAAACTCTGGAACGGAAGCGAAAACGATTTTAGTTACCAAAGATGTCAACCCTATCAAGAGTTTAACTTATGAAAACTCCGCTGATCCTCATGCCTGGATGGATGTAAGGAATGGAATGGTCTACGCAAAGAATATCAAGGATGCTTTAGTGGAGCTTGCACCAGCGAATAAAAAAGAATTCGAAGATAATTACCAAAGTTATATCAAAGAGTTAGAAGCCTTGGACGAATATATCATTGAGCAATTAAATAAGATCCCCAAAGAAAAAAGAATCCTGATTACTTCTCATGATGCGTTTCAGTATTACGGTCGACGCTATGGTATTCAATTAGAAGCAATACTTGGGACCTCTACTGATGCAGAAGCTCAAACTTCGGATATCCGCCGCTTAAACCAGGTAATTCGGGATAGCAAAGTACCAGCAGTATTCATTGAGAGTACTATTAATCCAAAGTTATTAAAGCAATTGGCAAAAGATAATGACATCGTAATCGGAGGAGAGCTTTATGCTGATTCTATTGGTGATGAAGATAGCCCTGCACCAAGCTATATTGAGATGCTACGACATAATACAGATACGATTGTCAAAGGCTTGCTCTACGAAAAAACCGATGACTCTATTGAAAAAGAAAATGAAGAATCAACCAATTACTGGCTTTTTGGTTTATTAGCTGTTTTGTTTATCGGTGGATTCTTAATTGTTGTACGACGACTTAATAACTAAACATAATGACCGATCAATATTCTATCGTCATCAAAGGACTTTCCGTTTCGTATGAGAAGAAACGTGTACTGACCAATATTTTTCTCAATATTGATACTGGAAAAATACATGGGGTTGTGGGGCCAAATGGTGCAGGTAAATCTACGCTCTTTAAGTCTATCCTGGGTTTAATTGATATTAATACCGGGAGTGTCCTAATCAACAATGACACTATCAAATCACAGCGTAAGAAAGTCGTCTATGTTCCTCAAAAAAACGATGTTGATTGGAATTTCCCTGCCACTGTTTTTGACATTGTACTTATGGGACGTTACCCACACAAAAAAGTCTTTAGTCGTTTGTCAAAAAAGGATCGGGAAATTGCTATGGAAGCATTGGAGGAAGCAGGAATGACGCATTTCAAAAATCGTCAGATTGGTGAACTTTCAGGTGGTCAGCAGCAACGGGTATTTTTAGCACGTGCACTTTGCCAGCGAGCAGATATATTTTTACTTGACGAGCCTTTTGTCGGAGTGGATATGACCACTGAAGAGAAGATTATTCAGATTCTTAAAAGCCTGGCGGATCAGGGTAAAACCTTATTGGTAGTACACCACGATTTATCAACAGTCAATAGTTACTTTGACAAAGTAATCTTACTGAATCAAAGGTTGATTGCACATGGTGACACGGAAACTACTTTTACAGAAGAGCATATTGCCAAAGCCTACGGCGGACAACTTCCGATACTACACAAGTCTGGAATGGTGGAATAAGTTTAATCTACCTTACGCTTAAAAACTACGTTCAACCCAACTCTCGCATTTACATTCCGACTGTCATAAGGCTGGAATGCTGCAAAGACATTATCGGTAGCAGCAAATAACTGAACAGGCCCCAATCGAAGCACCGTGTTTAATCCAAGATTAACGTATTCTTGATTACGAATTGAATACACAGCACCTACTGAAAGAATCTTTCCCAGAGTTGCTTGTGCACTTAGTGCAAATGCAGGATATAATTTACCCCGATAAGCTTCTGAATAAATTAAACCTCCAATATTAAACTTATCGTTTATTTTAAATGTGCTACTCAGGTAGAATTTTGTAGGTAGCATAGTACGGTAACTCCCGGCAGTTTCTTCAAAACTGAAGATCTCTGAAAGCGTATCTAAAGTTTCTTCAAATGAGACATTGTCATCATTAACAATATCAGAGATATCCAGGCCTTCATAAGTATAACTACCCTGACTAGAGTATTGCGTTGCATTACGGTTCCATTTGATCGATCCCAGGTCAATGACACTAGCTGCGATTTCTACTTTTCCGAAGTTGACGGTTGCCCCAAGGTCAAGAGCAAGACCGAAGTTATTGGTAAATAACTGATCTGCGGAATACTCCCCAAAGTCTAATTGAAAATTACCATTACCGTCATAAGCAAAGAAAGATGAAGTATTAATCTGATAATCTGAGTTAATGGTCAATTGGTAAACATCCGGATCAGTATACAAGGTCAAATCATTCCGTGAAGAAGAAGCATCTCCAATCCCCGTCAATAGTTTCAATCTTGCTCCCCCTGTAAAGTTTAAAAACTTCATTGCTCCACCAATTGCGTATTCGTTATAAGCAAAGGTTTGAAAATCAGGTCCAACATCAACTGTTTCTCCAATAAACTGTGAGTTACCATTCCAGGCTACTTCCACCAAATTCTTAGGATAATCCATGAATGCATTAAACTTCACGGCGTGACTAAAACTTAGCCGAACGTTTTTCAATCCAAAGGATGTACTAAACGTTTCAAATTCTACATTCGTAAATAATTGATTATCGTCATTCAGCACATCAATAACTGCACTAATATCTAATACATCTTCTCCAGTATTACTTTTCACTACAGCTTGATTGTAGGAAGGCCCGGTATGAGCCAGGTTGAAGTATAAATTCGGAAGACCATAATGAAATCGATGCTCGGTCAAGAAAGCCGGATTAGTCTTGCTTGCTTGCCAGGTATTACGTAAAAAATGCAATCCTAACTCCTGCTGTGCAATGATTGAGCTGGAAGCTATTGCGACTAGCAATATGACCGAAGTAATTTTTCTAAACATGGTGATTGATTTATGGGTTCGAATATTAACACAGAGTAAGAAGTCTATGGTCTATTCGGTAACTCCAATTTTCATACCCATTCTAAAGTCTACGTTTTGGGTAGAATAGATTTTCACAGGTACTGTGCCTTCATTAGTGGTGGAAAAAACAGCTTGGATGTATATATTTTTAGCAGCTTTTACTTGTTCAAAGCGCGTACTATTTATAGTCGAAAAAGTAACCGTTTCGGTACGACTCATTACTTCGCCATCTCCATCTACGGGCGCAGCCTCCAGAACGTTTCCTGCAGGGACAAACAGCGAATCCAAAATCTGCCCTGCGCCATCAGCAAAGTAGGCTTGTAAGTTTACAGCTACCGGAATTCCATTATCTGCAATCAATTTAAACTCTGCGTAATCCACTTTATCATACTCTCCGAAGTCGACAGAGAAGGTATCTCTGGCTACAAAGTCTTTAGCCGTTCCATGGATAGGCAACTCTACTTCAACTTGTACCTTAAAGGTACTTGTATCTGTCATAAATCCGCGAATTGAAGTATCATTATCCGGATTGGGTATAGCATCGAAATCGTAATCAACAGAAACTGGATTAGCGCTTAGTATCTCTTTGATATTGGAGTTATCTTTATCAAAGATAAAGTTGGTGGTTTTAATTTCGCCGACCTCATTCAAAGCTGGGAAATCAAAATCAATCCCATCTTCGATAAACTCACTTTCTAAGCCAAGAGAATCTCCATCAGCGGTAAGTATAGAAAGTACATTGGCCTGAGAACGTACCGGAAAACCAAATCCATTATCTACCTGAAGCCTAAGCTTGGGATCTTCAAAGGTTACTTCGCCTCTAGTCCAATTTTCGAAGAAATCAATTTCAATAGTATCTCTTGGTAATTCATATACTTCCGTCCCCAGGTATCCTTCTATATAAGAAGCTTTTAAATCCTGGAATCGGAGAAAGAAATTAGTTAGTGTATCCGCAAAACCGTCGTTGGGTCGAAATGCTTGATACCTAATAAAAATACTATCGTTCGTTGGTAGTAAAGTATATTCAGAGATATCCACTAATGGATGAATACTAGCCAATAACCCGGCGACATGTGATTTAGTTGTTGTAAAGACCTCACCATCCTTAATTAAATTAGGAATAGTTACGGTCACTTCAAGAGGGCCTTCGTGTTCAATTTGATAGCCCCAGTCAATTAATCCAGTCTTCAATATAGCAATGTCAATATCAATATTATTAGGGAGATCGAAAGCTACTCCCATCATCGTATCAATTACCGGAATTGGCAATCCGTTATAATCTGCTAAAAGGTCAAAGATATCATCACTGGACTGAGAAACTACATTGCCGCTATAGTTGATTTGAATCAGGCCATCAGGTAAAATTGTCAGGAATGTTTCCTCATCGAATGATTCTAATACATCCTGAAAAGAGGCAGACCCTGAAAACAAAGGAATTGCAAACTCTGCATCATAGTTTACAACCTTCAAATCATCCAGATCATCCAATCGGGTACAAGCTACGATGAGTAGCAATCCGAAAAGTAAAAAAGAATAGATGCGTAAATTTCGCTGATTCATATCAATTGGTATTGCGCTGCAAAGGTACTCTAATCCATAGAGTAAAACCCTGATGGATAACTGATTTAAGATTGTTTTTAGTGTAAATTCTAGCTACGCGAGGAAGTTTAACGGCAATTTAACAACTATTCATAGTTGTTGCCTAACTATAACGCCGCTAAGCCGACTTACGCTTCAAGTACTGCGATACTTTTCCAATTGTGTAAGATAGTTGCCAAATTTGCAGAGCATGTTGGTCAATTTCGCCTGAATTACTTCGACTCAAGTGCTTCATCAGCTAATTCAAACTTTTGCCCTAATTTAGGGATTTCAACATCCGGGAAGCCATTTTCATTAAGCATCCCTTTGAGGGCCTCCTGACTTTTTTTCTCCCCGTGTACTAAGAAAAGTTTCTTTAGTTTTTTCTGATTGCTAATGAATTCCAGAATTTCATTACGGTCGGCATGAGCAGAAAAAGAATCCATGATTTCAATTTCCATTTTTACCGGCTTTATTTCGCCAAATAGTTTGAGTTCTTTAATCCCGTTTCGGAGCATTCCGCCAGGAGTATCCGGAGAGCAATAACCAACGATCAGCAAAGTGTTTTTCTCTTGATCAATACTATTAAACAAATGGTGTCGGACCCGACCTGCATTCATCATTCCGGATGAACTAATGATTATACATGCATCTTTAGTTTCATTTAGACGCTTAGATAAAGTTACCGAGCGCACATAAGTCAAGCGATTAAAACCGAAAGGATTATCATCGATAAGCAGATATTCATTAAGTTTTTCATCGAAACATTCTGGATGAGCGCCAAAGACCTGGGTTGCATTTACCGCTAAAGGACTGTCAACATACACAGGGATTCGTGGTAGCAAACCTTTGGTTTCCATTTGGTCGAGCATATAAACAATCTCCTGAGTACGCCCTACACTAAAAGCAGGAATAATCAACTTACCTCTTTTCTCAATGCAGGTATGCTTGATGATCTCAAGGAAGCGCTCTGTCTCCGCAGGTTTATTTAAGTGATCCTTTGCACCATAAGTTGATTCACAAATCAGGTAATCAACCTCTGGCATTGGAACCGGATCTCGCAGAATCGGACGATCAGGACGACCAATATCTCCTGTAAAGCCAAAGTCAACGGTCTTTTCGCCATCCTGTAAACGGAGCGTAACACTTGCGCTCCCTAGGATATGACCTGCATCCCGGAAGAGTACCTCAAGGTGATCATTTAAGCGATACCATTTATCATAAGCCACGCCCATGAAATGCTTCATGGTCTCCGCTACATCATCACTATTATAAAGTGGCTCTCTCTTCTTTTTGCTATTGGATTTTTTATTCTTCTTTTTAAGCAAACGCTTGTTATAATATTCTGCGTCACGTTCTTGAATTTTTGCACTATCCAAAAGCATGATCGCACATAGACTCCGTGTAGCATGGGTACATACGATATGTCCGCGAAAGCCATCCTTTACTAACTTAGGTAGTCGGCCGCTATGATCAATATGTGCGTGAGAAAGTATAAGACAGTCGACTTCTTTGGGATCAAATAACCAGGTAGAATTAAAGTTCTCCATATGTTTTGAACGGCCTTGATAAAGGCCACAATCCAATACAATTTTAAATCCATTATCGAGAGTAATAAAATGGCAACTTCCTGTTACTTCCTGAGCAGCGCCGCAAAATTTTACTTCCATATCATTTTATTTGTTTGCTAGAGTTTGATACGTAAAAATCTAAAAGAATGTTATTAGGTCTTGGCAAGATACAAAAAGCCGTAAGAAGAAAAACATCTCCTTACGGCCTTTATGTCTATAAGTAGCTAGGCGTGATTAAAGAAAGATCTAAATATTATTAAATCTTTATCAATTTAGTAGTTTGGATATTTGTGCCACTCTTTATCTGAACATAGTAAATCCCCGGAGCTAATTCCTGATTATTAAGATCTCTCCCATCCCAATGATAAGTCAATATTGATGAACCTTCTACCGCATCAACTTTATCTTTCTTTAGTAATCTTCCTAGATGATCAAAAACTGCAAGCTCGACAAAACCTACTCCATTAGAATTCTTTAGTTCTACTACGATTTGACAGTTTGTCTCAAAAGGGTTAGGTGAGGCAGAAACCATTATAATTTCTTCTTCATCTGGAAGCTCCTCAACCAAAGGTAGAATAACATCATTATACGACCAACAATTAATACAGGGTTCGCCTCCCTGGCTTAATTCCAGCGCTAAAAAAGCTGTATATTTCGAAAGGACTCTTTCCGAAATACTCTGTTCTACAATTTCTTGTATTTCAAAAGCATTAACTGCAGTACTTTCTAAATACTGTAAGTGATTACCATACCACATTTCCCGCATTAAGGTGTCATTAAACATTGCTTCCGCTTCATTAATAGCCACTTCAACATTAGTGAGATTTCCATCAATAAAACTAGAATAGTCAAAGCTTAATGGCATATCCCCAACTATTTTACCAACCTGCAATACTGGTTTATTGGGAGCTTGTGACTGTTGATTTGAAGTTTGGAAGTAGGTATCATAGACGAAGCCTCCAGAGAAATTAAAATTTACATCAAAAGGAAATTGGTAAGCGTTGAACGATTGTATAGAGGAGGTAATTAATTCCCATAAAAACATATTGCTTTCAGGAAGGTTGAAATAAGAGCCTCCAGTCATCGATGTAAGTTCCTGGAAAAAATATTTATTCAAATAAGCAACTTCATCTGGTCCATCCCAGACACTCTCCCAGTAATATTCTTCTGTTTGATAGTTCACCATATGAATAGTGATATCATCTCCACCAATTGCGGATTCGATTTCATTAACATAACCATTCAGGTAAGAAGAGGAATTAGTACAAAGCACCAGTATCTCCCCAACTCCATCATTAGATTGAATAAAACCAATAGCCGTTTCAATAGATGCGAGCAAGTCAGAATTATCACTGATCGGATCATCACCAAGTGCCGCAAATACAGCATTTAAGGAATCGGGGTGGCCAGAAATCCAATCTTCTGAAACTAAATTTGAATTCAAACCCGAAAAGACAAAATTAAGCTGATCATTATCCTGAAAATTCTTGAGTAGCTCTTCTTTCACGACTCCGAAAAGTTGTGACTTATTAACCTTAGCCATAGAAGCATCATGATCAAACACTACTACAACTTGCTTTTCCAGCGTATTATATTCTTGCAGCGAGGGCTGATATGCCATCTGAAAAAAAGATTCGTTTTCTCCTTCCTGGATTTTAAAATAAGTACTCTGATTCAGCAGGGGACTTTCTACAGCAAACTGAATCGGAGAAGAGAAAAGAGTATGATCTAATTGATAAATCCAAACGGTGCCCATATCAGGATCTACAGTACTTTGAAATACAACATCTTCAGCTCCTTTTAAATAAGGTGCTCCCCATTGTTCATCATGCACACTAATAATCCGGGCACTTTCCAAAGGAACTTCACTTGCATTGAGGATATCGAAAGGCAGCCAAGTGCTTACCGCATCTTCTTCCCAGATAGCAGGGGTCAGGTATGTGATTTTTATCTTCCTGCTTTCGTCTCCTGCTAAGGGAAATATTCGGATTTGATATCCGCCGTTATCCTTTTTATATAACAAGGACGGATCTTGATTACGATCAACAATGTCTTCATAAATTTCGGTAGCCTGAGAGATATCAAGGATATCCGCTTTGACAATTAGACTATCATTCATCCATAGCCAGGAATCATGAATAATAGCTTCAGATGGTAAATTAAAATCAAGGACAATCTCTAGGGTATCCCAATTACTAAACATTTGCTCAGGCGCAGAAATAGTTAAAAACATGCCTACTTCCATATACAAACCTTTAGGCTCTACCTGGAATTCGGCTTCAACAATATTTGCGGGATAGTTACTCCAGCCTCCCCATTCGGGGACATTGACGTTTAAGATATTTTGAGAAAATGTAGTGAAAGAAACAAGAGTACATAAAAAACAAAAGAGTAGACTTCTTTTCATGGTGATAGGATTTAGATTGGAGAAAATAGTTTAATGCGAGTGTCAACAAGGATCCTTCAAAATGAAAAGTCTTTTTAATTTACATTTTACCAGAAGTATTTTTTTACAATTCACTACTTATGCAAAGTACTAGGCAATTGAAATAATCACTTATGCTAAGCACTATACAAAAGCCGCAGCAACTCTACTGGTTACTGCGGCTTATATATATTTTAATTTTTCGCTTATCCTTATCGTACTTTCAAACCTCCGTAGCTTAGATTCGCTTTTATCAATCCTCCTCCTGATCCTCGGCTTCCCTTAACATCATGCTTAGAATCTCTATTATTTTCATAAGATACATTGGTATCACTCGGGTATTTAACGGATCCATAATCACAGCTTGCTTCTAGTCGAAAAGCTACTTTGTCTTCCATATAAATCTTACCATTGGTATGAGATCCTTCCACCTCAACCAAACTAAATCCTGACTTGAGGTCTTCAATAATGAATCCTCCATAACGTAAATCAAACTTAGCTTCCTCACTTAATTCTTCAATCTCAAACTGAGAATACTTTGATTCTACCCTTACACTTTCAGCACCTTCAATCTCATAATGGTCATACTTCCCTTCATTCCTGAGGGATTTTATATAACCAAGGTCATAAGTATCATACTTAGAATAACTCCGGATGTCGGTAGCTTCATCAATATATATTTTGGAGTATTTTGTATTTAGAGAAACCTCATCTGTTTTCTTCACCTTAAATTTACTGTAATTAACATCTGCATCCAGGCCTTTTACCGAACCAATATTTCCACTACCATATCCAAGGTAAACCTTACTTGCTTTTCCGACTCCTTCAAGATCAAAATTCCCGTATTTGATTGAGATATCAGCGGAGCCATCAATAGCTGCAATAAAAGCATCACCATATTTATTGGCTAGGTCAAGGTTACATGACTCCGGCATACTTACCACATAATCAATTCGGAAGTCTCCCTTGTCACCATCACCCCACCAACTGGATTTTTGAGATTCAATTTGAGTCTCTGCACTTACTAAGGAATTACTATTCGAAAACCCAATATTAATGCGATCAAAAATATCGTTTGCAGCAGATTCGTTGCGTGCATTTACTTTAATCGTGACAGCAATACTTACTTCGTTTTTGTTCCAGGTTTTAAGGTTTATATTTCCATACTTATTGGAGAGATCAACCGTTCCGTCTGAAGCAATTTTAAAAGATTTTTTAATCTCTTTAGTATATTCCGTTTTCTTTCCCGGTAGTTCGTTTGCTGCAATTGAAATTGTACTTATACTGCTTAACAAAAAACATAGCAGTACATTTATTTTAAATATCCGTATCATCTTTTTGTGAGTTTATTTTATCTGTTTTTGTGTTTTCTACGCTTTTCAATACCCGATCAAGGATATCTAGTTTAGTTTGGTAATTACTGATCATCGCCTGAATAATTTTCCCTTCACTCCCTTTAGGAGCAATTTCTAATTCGGCTTTTAATTCTTCCATGAATTTATCTAATTGCTGCATGTCATCTTCTAGGCCGGAGTCATAAGAATAACTTGCCAACCTGGCCAAATGCTCATTAACTTCCATTTCGTAGTAAGTCTTTGCTTCTGCAAATTCTGGGAAATGTTCTTCTGCATAGGCTAAGTCTGAATCAACCGAAGCTGATTGTCTTCCAATCACAACGCCCATCCCAATTAAAAAGACGACAGCCGCAGCAATACGTGTAAACTTCCAAAGGGAAATGCGACGGGGAACTTTGTTGTCCTTGTTTAGTCCTTGCTGGATTTTATCCCAGGCCAAACGAGGAGGTTCTTTATCGTCGAAGGCAGATCGCCGTTCTCGGATAAACTGTTCGAGGTTATCTTTATTCATCATCTTTTGATTAGCTTTTCAGTGTCTAAAAAACAGCACTGATTTAATTATTCATCTCTGAGTATCTTTAAGCTCCTTTAGTCTGCTCGCTTAAAATACTTCTTAATTTACTTTTTGCTCTACTGTATTGAGACTTAGAAGTCGCAACAGATACATTCAAAATTTCTGCTATCTCCTGATGGTCGTACCCTTCAAATAAATATAAGGAGAAAACGACCCGATAGCCATCCGGCAATTGTAACATTGCCCTTTTGACTGCATCAACGCTTAAGCTAGACTCTACTACTTCTTGGGGCTCTTCTATTTGCCCTAGTTGTTCGGTTACTTCTTCAAAGTATAACCGGCGCTTCTTCAAAAAGTTAATACAATTGTTAATAACGATTCTTTTTATCCAGGCGCCTATCGAAGACTGAAAGCGAAAGCTGTCAATTTTCGTAAAGACATCAATAAAAGAGTTTTGTAAAAGATCTTCCGCGTCCATTTCATTCTTGAGCATTCGAAAGCAAATATTATACATTGCTTTTGAGTATAGCTCATACAATTCATATTGGCTCTGGGAGTTTCCTTTTTTACACGCTTCTACAATTTCCCGGTGTATTTCGTTGTATTCCAATTGTTTAGAGTCCGTTTGATTTAAAGACAAAAGATAATGATAAGGGTTGCATTACTTACTAAAAAAAAGCTTTTTTAGCGATCCAAATAGCAAAACAAGCATAATCAAGCACTACTTTGCTATTATTACAACATCCACAAGGTCAATTTAGGGAGAAGAGAAGCGTAAAGGAGAAAAGTTATACGTATGTAGAGAAATAGTCTATAAATAAGTAGATAAGTAGAAACAAACCGGCTAATCATTACCAGTTTACTTCTACTTAAATCCTTATCTATTCTTCTTCCGAGTCATTCTTAGCATCTAAATGGCGAAGCTTTTTATCCTCGACATTATCATTGAGAAAGTCGTTAATCTTGTCAATTTTGAAATTGGTCACGATTTCACCAAACTCATTGATTTTAATGTCGAGGCCATCTAGTTCCTGATGAACATCGGGCTTTTGCTCTGGTGTTTTTTTATTATCCATGACCTTAGTTTTTCAACAGACCATTAAGTAGCCTGCTTTACTTCATTAAAAAATACATAAGCCTTCTTTAATCGATCAGTAGTTGATGCCTGACCTAAGACTTCAATCATTTCAAACACCGAAGGGCCTTTCATAGTTCCACTCAATGCAATTCTTAATATCGGTAACACATCTCCAAAGCCAAAGCTATGCTTTTCCATGAAGCCTTTAACAGCAGTTTCAATAACTGTAGCTTCGAATGGTGTAGCCTTATTGATAACCTCTACCAGTTCATCAAATTGTGCCTGACGCTCTGGCTTCCAACGTTTACGAATTGTCTTTTCATCATAAGCTTTTACCGGCTCAAAGAAATAGTATCCTGTCTCTAAAAAATCTGGTAAGAATAGTACCCTTTCTTTCATCATTTCACAAACCTTAGCAAGATACCCATCACTTACTGTATATCCTTTATCATCTACCAAAGGCTTTATAGCTTTTGCCAACTCTGCTCCACTCTTCGCCATAAGGTATTGCTGATTAAACCACTTGGCTTTTTCATAATCAAACTTTGCCCCTGATTTTCCAATGCGATCCAAAGAAAAAGCTTCGCTTAGTTCATCCAATGAAAATATTTCTTGTTCTGTCCCTGGGTTCCATCCAAGAAACGCCAGGAAATTAAGCACGGCTGCCGGATCAAATCCAAACTCTCTAAATCCTTCAAAAGAATCTTCAGGTGTAGCACCTTCCCATGAAAGCGGGAAAACCGGAAAGCCAAATTTTGCACCATCTCGTTTTCCTAGTTTACCCTTTCCGGTTGGTTTAAGGATTAAGGGTAAATGTGCAAATGCGGGCATTGTTTCTTCCCATCCCAAAAAGCGGTAAAGGTATACGTGATGCGGTGTACTACTCAACCATTCCTCTCCTCTGATCACATGAGAAATTTTCATGAAATGATCATCAACAATATTTGCCAAATGGTAAGTAGGCATCCCATCTCCTTTTAGCATAATTTTATCGTCAAGCTCATTACTCTGAAAAGTTACCTCGCCTCTGATCAGATCATTGAACGTTACATTTTCATCTTTAGGAATCTTGAGTCGAATCGTATAAGGTTCACCACTATCTAAGCGACGCTGTACTGCCTCTGGTGGAAGCGTCAAACTATTCTTTAATTGGTCACGGGTTGAATTATCATACTTAAATATTTCCTTACGATCTTCATAACTTGCTCTTAATGCTGAAAGCTCTTCTGGTGTATCAAAGGCATAATAAGCATTGCCACTATCGATCAGTTGCTGTGCAAATTGCCCATACATCGCCTTTCGCTCCGACTGACGATAAGGTCCAAATTCACCTCCAATCTCAGGCCCCTCTACAGGTTCGATCCCTAACCACTGTAAAGATTCTTTTATATAATCTTCCGCACCTGGCACATAACGGGTCTGATCGGTATCCTCTATCCTTAGGATAAAGGTACCTCCTGTCTTCTTCGCCAACAGGTAATTGTACAATGCCGTACGAACACCTCCGATATGAAGGGCTCCAGTAGGGCTTGGCGCAAATCTTACTCGAACTGAACTCATTTATTATTAGATTTATTTCTTATTTCTTGGCAGCGAAATGCTGTTATCTAGCGTTAACTCAAGAACTCCATGTATAAGTTCCCGATATAGGGACACAAAGGTAAGTATGCCTTTAGAATTATTATAACATTTTACAAGGCTTCCGATTCCTAATATTTTCTCTTTACAGGAGTCCCTCTTTTACCGGTAGAAACTACACTTTAGAAATATATAGTAGTAAACCCCTATTTTTTTAAAACCAGCTGTAGTACCTTTTGAGATGTATCTAGTAAAAACGCCAAAGTTTATTCAAAAACTTTTTCCAAACTTTCATTGGAGCATTCCAACCAGTGAGAAAAGCATATACCTTACTTTTGACGATGGTCCCATCCCTGAAGTAACACCCTGGGTATTAGATCAATTATCTAAATACCAGGCCAAGGCTACGTTCTTTTGTGTTGGTGACAACGTTCAAAAAAACTCAGAGGTATTTCAGCAAGTAATCGATCAGGGCCACCAAGTCGGCAATCACACTTTTAATCACTACAACGGATGGGGAACAGAAAGCATCAATTACTTTCACAATGTACGTAAGTGCGCAAGAATGGTTCAATCCGATTTGTTCCGACCACCTTATGGCCGACTTACACCTAAACAAGCTCAATTCCTGCAAAGGCATTATAAAATTATCATGTGGGATGTATTGAGTGGAGATTTTGATCCTTCAATTAGCAATGAACAATGCCTAAAAAATGTGTTAACCAAAACACAATCCGGATCAATTGTCGTTTTTCATGATAGCATAAAAGCCTTCGATAAAGTCCAATATGTTTTACCAAAATTTTTGGAGCACTTTCACAAACAAGGCTATCGATTCGAAGCGCTTTCACCTAGTAATCTAAGCAGAGCACTTAGCTATGGCAAGTCAGCCTAAACCTTTATGATTTATTCTGTAATGTTGATATAAACGAAAGCCTCGGTGCATATGCCCGAGGCTTTTTTATTTATTCGCTGATCCCAATATTTATCGTCCCGATAAATATTGGCCGCCCCATGAAATGAAGCTACCTTATTGCAAGGATTGATTATCTGTCGGTTCCGCTTCAGAAATAACTAAGGGGATATCTTGTCGCACATCCACTCGATCTGCCTCGCTCAACTCTGCATAAGATTTTCGAAAACGACGTTGCGAGGCTTCTTCCCAAAGTTCGTTATAGGCCGCTTTGATTTCATTATAAACTTCAAGGTAGCGCTGATAAGATGTCCCACGATCATTTTGCAAAGAAACAATGGCAGCTTTAGGATTTTTAGGTAGCTCATCTAAGCCCTTTGGGTTCATAATAAAGGTCTTGGTCTTTTCTCGTATCCGATCAATTGTGGTTTCTTCTTTTTCCAGGAGAATATTATTCTCAGCGTTCACTTTGATAGATAGGACATTGTCCTCATTTAATACCATCGTTCCGGGATTCTCTTCCCACCTGGGCAATTTGACCCGGATGCCTTGATCCTCCATAATCGTAGTAGTCACTAAAAAGAAAATTAAAAGCAGAAAAGCGATATCCGCCATGCTCCCGGCATTTACTTCGGGACGTTCACGTCGTTGCATTTTACTAGACATAAGCTAAAGTTTAAGTTGATAAAAATGTTATTTGTGTAGTATACTTGAGCTTCGACGACAAAAACGGACCTGAAATATATCCCATCCATTTGAACATAAAGATGCTAAGGAGCCCCATTTTGGCGTTCGTGAGGATCGGCGAATAAAAGAAAAGAATCATAGTAAATCCCATTCGTCGAACTTCCTTTTACGAAAGTCGTAAAACAATACCCTTATGTTCCTGCGTTTATATATTGACTATAAAGACTGACTGAATTTCAGATCAGCAAGAAACAATAAGTAGATTTAATAAGGAGGTGCTATCTTTACTTGGTGTCTTTCCTTTAAGTTGACAATAATCAGATCATGAAAAATCCTTTTGAAGAATATATCAAACGCTTTAGCGAAGCTAATCTTTGGAAAAAAATTCGAAGCTATGCGAATAAAGCAGGACAGCAGACTGTATACACTGTCTTACTTTTGTTTTATGCCTATCGACGAAGTGATACACCACTTTGGGCAAAAAACATTATCCTTGGAACCCTTGGCTATTTTATTTCTCCAATAGATGCACTACCTGACTTAACGCCGGTAATTGGTTATACAGATGACATGGGTGTACTAAGTTTTGGACTAGTCACTATTGCTTGTTATGTTAATAATGATGTTAAAGTAAAAGCAAAAGCTCAACTCAAAAAGTGGTTTAAAGATTACAATGAAGAAGACCTCAAACCTATCGACAAACAACTTTAATTTTAACATTTTTATTTTTCACTTAATAAATCATTGATCTTCAATTTCTTGTCCATAAGGAGATAAGATAATACATAAGTATTACAGAATAAGTGCTTGCCTATCCCAACTATTTTGGCTAGTATTGTAATAGACATTTCTACGAGAGAACCTTCTAAACTTCCTATTACATTAAGTACGAATTACGACTTCAGTACGCGCAAAATTAACTTAATTGTTTTGCCCTGTTGTGGTATTCGGCAATAGAGCAAGCTAAACATACAAAAAACGACACCATGAAATATGATCCCATTAATCCGGAGCTATTCCGGCTAAATAGGAGGCGTTTTGCAAGTCAGATGAAGGCTGACGCTATTGCCATTTTCCATTCGAATGACCTTATGCCCCGTAATGGTGATCAATACTTTCCTTTCCGTCAAAATTCAAGCTTATTTAGTCTTTGTGGCCTTGATCAGGAAGAAACAGTACTTGTACTTTTTCCAGACTGTGTCAAAGAAGGCTATCAGGAAGTTGCTTTTATTAAAAAGAGCAATGACAAAATAGCTACCTGGGAAGGTCATAAATTGACGAAGGAGGAAGCACGTCAAATCTCTGGCATTAAAAAGATTTTCTGGTTGGATGATCTGGAGACTTTGCTACCAGAATTAATTTATCTATCCAAGCGTATTTATGTAAATACTTATGAGAACGAGCGGTTCCATACGGATGTTCCTTCCAGAGATTTACGCTTTGCACAGTATATAAAAAACCGTTACCCTGCACATAAATATCATCGATCTCAACCCATTTTGAAAAAAATGGCGATGATCAAATCAAACCATGAAATCGAACTGATTCAACAAGCATGTGATATTACTGAAAAAGCTTTTGATCGTGTGCTCAATTTTGTGCAACCGGGAGTAATGGAATACGAAATTGAAGCAGAAATCATTCATGAATTTCTTCGAAACAGAGCAACGGGCCATGCTTATGCACCAATAATAGCAAGTGGATCAAATGCTTGTATCCTTCACTATAATGACAATAATCAACCCTGCCGGGATGGTGAAGTTTTACTGCTTGATTTTGGAGCAGAGTATGCTAACTATGCCGCAGACTTAACGCGTTCAATCCCTGTCAACGGTCAATTTACCAAGCGGCAGCGTTCTGTGTATGATGCTGTCTTACATGTACTACAGGAAGCTACACAGATGTTATTACCAGGTGTTAACCTTGAAGATTATCACAAGGAAGTTGGGAAGATGATGGAGAGTGAGTTGATTGGATTAGGCTTATTAGATAAAACAGACATCAAAAATCAAGATAAAGATAAGCCAGCCTATAGAAAATATTTTATGCATGGCACATCACATCATTTGGGTTTAGATGTACATGACTTAAGTAGTCGCTACACTCCTATCCAGGCAGGAATGGTCTTTACAGTAGAGCCCGGAATTTATATCCCAGAAGAAAACTTAGGTATTCGTTTAGAGAACGATATCCTGGTCACTGATCATGGTCCTTATAATTTGATGGCAAATATTCCGATTGAGGCGGAAGCGATTGAAATGGCCATGAATGAGAAGGTGCTTAACTAAGTGTACTTCGAAGTTACTTAGCTTGACGGAGAGGTATCCGTCTTTTAATTTGTATAGTCTTTAGTCATTTTTATATGATTTGACCCTTTTCGTTTGTCGCGAAAAGGGTTTTTTATTACCGTCTACCTCTTTATCCCAACCTTTAGAAAGAGCATAAAAAAAGGGAATAAGAAAAATCTTATCCCCTTCAGCAAAATGACTTAAGTGTTATTCTTTATATCCCTGTACTAACAAGGACACTTCATTATTCAAGACTTCAATGAATCCTTTTTCAATCCCAAAGGTCATATCGCTATTCCCTTCCACTTGTAATCGAACAGTTCCTTCCCCTAAAGCCGAAACGATAGGCGCGTGATTATTCAATATTTCAAACTGACCGCTGACACCGGGTACCTTTACCGACTTTACTGGTCCTTCGTAGATTGCTTTATCTGGTGTCAATACCGTAATATTCATTGTTACTATTTAAAAGAGAACTTAATCGCTGACGCTTTCCGTTCAATTATTAATAATTATTAGTTTGCAGCTTCTGCTAACATCTTCTCCCCAGCTTCCATTACATCATCAATGCTTCCTTTTAAGTTGAACGCAGCCTCAGGATATTTATCAACCTCACCATTAAGGATCATCTTGAATCCTCGGATAGTTTCCTCGATTGGTACTAATACTCCTTCAAGTCCTGTAAACTGCTCTGCAACGTGGAATGGTTGAGATAAGAAACGTTGTACACGACGTGCACGGTGAACTACTAATTTATCTTCCTCAGAAAGTTCTTCCATACCTAGGATAGCGATGATATCCTGAAGTTCGTTATAACGCTGAAGAATATTTTTCACTGCCTCCGCAGTATCGTAGTGCTCATCTCCAATAATTGCCGGATCAAGAATACGAGAAGTAGAGTCCAATGGATCCACAGCTGGGTAGATACCAAGAGAAGCAATCTTACGACTCAATACTGTAGTTGCATCCAAGTGAGCGAATGTTGTCGCTGGAGCAGGGTCCGTTAAATCATCCGCAGGTACATATACCGCTTGAACAGAAGTAATAGAACCTCGCTTAGTAGAAGTAATACGCTCCTGCATAAGTCCCATCTCTGTAGCTAGTGTAGGTTGGTAACCTACTGCTGATGGCATACGTCCAAGAAGAGCAGATACCTCAGAACCAGCCTGAGTAAATCGGAAGATATTATCGATAAAGAAAAGGATATCGTTTCCACCTGAAGGATCATTTAAATCTCCATCACGGTAGTATTCTGCCATGGTCAAACCAGAAAGTGCTACCCGGGCACGTGCACCAGGAGGCTCATTCATCTGTCCGAACACTAATGTTGCTTTTGAGTTTTCTAGTGCTTTTAGATCTACTTTAGATAGATCCCATCCACCAGCTTCCATACTGTGCTTAAACTCTTCACCGTAATCAATTACAGAGGATTCTAAGAACTCACGAAGTAAATCATTCCCTTCACGAGTACGCTCACCAACACCTGCGAATACTGAGATACCATCGTATCCTTTCGCAATGTTATTTACGAGCTCCATAATCAATACTGTCTTTCCTACACCAGCTCCTCCGAATAATCCAATCTTTCCTCCTTTAGCATAAGGCTCGATCAAATCAATTACTTTGATACCTGTAAAAAGCACCTCTGTCTCAGTAGATAGCTGATCGTATGCAGGTGGTTTACGGTGAATAGGGTAAGCAGCAGCTGTTTTCTCTACCTCACCGATACCATCGATAGCTTTACCTACCACATTAAACAATCGCCCTTTGATTTTATCTCCAACTGGCATTGCAATCGCTTTCCCAGTATCGACAACTTCCATTCCACGGGTTAAACCATCGGTAGCTTCCATTGCAATTGCACGAATGCTATCCTCTCCCAAGTGACGTTGGCATTCGAGTACCAATTCTTCACCATTTGGGCGCTTAATAGTTAATGCATTTAAAATCTCAGGTAACTTAGAACCCTCAGCGGAGAAGCTTACATCTACCACCGGTCCAATAACTTGTTTAATACGACCAATATTCGCCATAATTATATAGGAAAATTTAGATTTTCTAATTAGGTTTCTTAAAAAACGCTGCAAAGATACACCTTTTTTATAAACACGGAAGAAAATTTGGTGCTCTGTTGCGATAAATTTTACACCTTTAGAACAAATGAAGGGATACTAGGTTTCGCTTTATTTTTTTTATCCCCGAAACTTATTGTACGTTACAAGCAAATACTTCCTAAACCTTTTGTACAGATATCGTATACATGAGCGACAAAACCCTCTTTTTTAAATTAAACTTTAGCTTTGATTTCCATCCTAATGCCTGTAAAAAATGCTGCAATCTATCTTAGGGATTGCATTGATTCTATCCGAAATCAGCATTTTACTAATTGGGAGCTTATTGCCGTCAATGACCATTCAGGGGATGATAGTGCGGAAATATTGGATCATTATGCTCGTCAGGATCAGCGAATAAAAAAGATTAACAACCAGGGAAAAGGTATCATTCAAGCACTGCGCTTGGCTTATAAAAACAGTACTGGCGAATTTGTTACCCGGATGGATGCAGATGATCGAATGCCAGTCAACAAACTGGGACTATTACATGAAACCTTAACAAAATATGGTCCGGGGAATTTAGCAACAGGTAAAGTCAAGTATTTCTCAGCCCAGGCCTTAGGTGATGGGTATCAAAAATATCAAGATTGGCTCAATACCCTATGTGATCATGACAATCATTACCGGCATATTTATAAAGAATGTGTAATTCCTTCTCCTTGCTGGTTAGTTTATCGAAAAGATTTAGACCTTTGTGGAGCATTCAACGCCAATCGATACCCTGAAGATTATGATTTGTGTTTTAGGTTTTACCAATTGGGTTTAAAAGTTAGAAGTAATGATCAAACCTTACATTTGTGGCGAGATCACCCGAAACGCACTTCCAGAAACGACCCTAATTACGCAGATGTTCACTTTTTTGATCTTAAGTTAGATTACTTTGTTGCCCTGGATTATAGGCCAAAGTACCCCCTTGTACTTTGGGGAACAGGCAAAAAAGGGAAAGAAATAGCTAGAAAGTTGAAAAAACGGAACGTTTTTTTCCATTGGATGACTGATAACCCTAAGAAAATTGGCCATAATATATATGATTCGCTGATCGTCTCCACCGCTGACCTACCGGCACTAAAGCGCCCTCAGGTCATTATTGCAGTTGCGGCTCCGCAAGCACGGCAACAAATACAACAGCAATTGGAAAAGATGAATCTCGAACTGGGTAAAGGTTACTTTTTCTTTTGTTAGGCGAAGAGGCCGTTATTGTTACACACATTATTTGTTCATTTAATCTGTATATCAAAATATGCTATTGCAATTAGGTTTGTTTGTAATTATCCGGGGATTTTGGCAAAAAGTAGCCTTTTTTTTCTGTGAATCTATCTCAAAAGGCCTAACTTGCATAACATTAAAAAGTCACCAATCCCCTCTTCACCCTCTCCAATTAAATCAGAGTAAAGGAAACGACATATAAACCATGCCGAGAAACTATTTACCTACGCTAACGCCACTACGTGGCATCGCAGCAATGATGGTACTTGTGTATCATTATCAGGTAATGGTTATGCCCCTGATCAACCCTAATAAGTCGGTGTTGATTAACAAGTGGTATATAATGGTGGATTTTTTCTTTGTCCTGAGTGGATTCATCATCATGCATGTTTATCAAAACTACTTTCAGGAAGGCTTTCAATGGCCTGCATTTAAGAAGTTTATGATTGCAAGATTTGCTCGTCTTTACCCATTGCATTTGTTTACGCTGTTGATGGCTGTGATAGTTTACATTGCATTAGTAAGTTTTAATGTTTTTGAACAGAGCAATGATTTCATACAGATAATGCTTAGGCCGGACGCGATTCTGGCGAATATCTTTTTACTGCAGGCCTCCGGAATTTTTCCGGAACCAACCTGGAACAGTCCTTCCTGGTCCATTGCTGTAGAATGGTGGACATATATGCTTTTCCCGTTTTTCATTCTGTTTTTTGCCCGAACCAAGGCACTAGGTAAATGGCTGGCAGGCGCATTCGTTATTTTGGGGTACCTATCTATAATGCTTTATTTCCAGCCTCAACAATACATCGACCGCCAAACGTATATGCATCTCTCCGAAATGCCTAATACTATTGATGTGATGGTAGGTAGCAGTATTCTTCGATGTATATGTGGATTCCTTTTAGGGATGTTGGTTTACCAGGCATATGAAAATAAATGGGGAGAAAGTATTCTATCCAATTCCTACCTAATGGCTGCTACAGGATTAGGGCTAATGACTGGTTGGTATTTTAACGTTTTGCCGGATATTGTATCTGCTTTAATTTTTGCTTTTGCAATCTTAATGGCTGTTTATAATAATGGCCGGATAAAGAGAGTACTAAATAATCGAGGCCTTACTTTCATTGGTGATATTTCTTACTCCGTTTATATGGTACATGTACCAATAATTATTGCCTACCATACCTTTCGACTAATTATCAAATCACATTATTCTGTTTCGGACGAACCAGGGACCTCACTTAGCGAAGCTGCATTTCATTCGCCTAACTTATTTACTACATGGGTGGCTTGGGTAGGTTTGCTCATTTTTATTCTTATTGTACTACTTGTGGCTTACTTCACCTATAACTTTGTAGAGCATCCAATGCGTAGATTTATTAATCGGCAAATCAAGAAAAGAGAAGCAAAAACAAACGCAAGTAACAAGACCTAATCTCCACTTACTTTTGTAAGGTAAATCCTATTCGTACCTCTCTGAACTTTTCCCTATTTTTGTTGCTGGTAAACATAATGCACCACACATGATCTGGGATGAAATAGTCAAAGCGGCCCTGATAGGTACAGATAGATCTAAGCTCCCCCAAGCGGTTCAGGAATCACTCCGTAAAAAAGGGATAGACACTACAAAAGAGCCAACTCAAGTACTCTTGGATGCTGCTGCATTATATGCTCATCTTCATAAGTCAGGAAGTTATCCAACACCCTGGAACAAAGCGCTTCCCAAAAAAGCACCAGCTGAATCCGGTTCACCTTGTTCTAAAAAATCACGAAGCCATCTTAAACTTATCCTAAAAGGAGAATATCTAGATATCTTACCAGAGTTTATCATGCATTTAGTGGATCATCAGAAGCTATTACCGCTTGACCTTTTACCGGACTTATTCGACCAATGTAAAAACAACAGAGAACTTTGGATCACTTTAAAAGATGCAGTCGGCTCCAGAGGACATTGGCTCATTCAACAAAACGCTGCCTGGAAGGATTTGGCATTTGACCCAACTTTGGTTGACTGGGAAACTGGCACCAGAGACGAACGCATTGCTTTACTTGAGTATCTCCGGGAAAATGACCCAGCTAAAAGCCGAGAACTTCTACTTTCAACCTGGAAGCAAGATGATTTAAAAAGCCGAGAAAGGTTTGTAAAAACACTCCGAATCAACACTACCGAATACGATGAGGAGTTTCTGGAAGATAAGCTTGATGACCGACGTAAAGAGATTCGGATAGCGGCAGCCTCCGTTCTAACTTTAATCCCAGGCTCAAAACGTACGGACCGAATCTTCCAACGTCTAATCAATAGCATGTCTTACCAGGCAAAAGACAATGGCAAAAAAGAAAAACTAAAAATACAGCTCCCCGAAGAATTAAGCCCTGAATTAATTCGAGATGGAATCGACCCGGCCAGCAGATGGTTTAAAGGTGGCGTAAAAGCAAGTCGTCTAGGTCAAATGCTTGCGATTGTCCCTCCCAAAAAATGGGAGGATTATTTTAGTAAAGATGCTCCAGCAGTCCTCAACATGTTCGTCAAAACGGAATGGTCAGAACTACTCCTACAGGCAATTACAGAAGCAACAATCACTCATAAAGACATGGAATGGGCAGAAGCAATCTTATTATTCTGGCTCGAGAATTTTTCAAAAGCACGTTGGCAATACTTTAACCCAATTCAATTGATTGCAAGTATTGACGAAAAAGTATTTAATAAAGTCGCTCTAATTCACATCAAACAAAAAAACGTTTTACTTGATGAAGAATCTCCTTTGTCTTTATTACTAAGAAGTGTAAATTTACCCTGGCAGGATTTACTTTCTAAATCGTTTATCCAGGCTATGCAAGCGTGGATAGCCGGGGAGACTTCTCATTACTGGAGTGGTTGGCACCTAAGGCCAATACTCAAAAAAGCAGCAATCTATACTAACCCAAAATTATTTGACCACTTGGTCAAAGGCTGGTCCTCGCATTCGTATGCCTGGAATAGCTGGGAAAAAGAAGTAGAACGCTTTCTATCCATTCTGAAATTCAGGAAAGACATGATTGAAGAATTGGCAAAATAACTAAACTAGCAGATCGTAAAAATACGCCCATGGCAAAAAAGAAATCCACCAAAGTACTTCGCCCACATGCTGAAGACGCTTATGCAGAAGAACTAAAAAAACTATCCGCGATTGATGATCGGCAACGTCCCTCTAACTGGAATTTATCTCCCTGGGCAGTAGTCACCTATTTAATGGGCGGCACTCTGGAAGATGGTACCGTCATTGAACCAAAGTATTTTGGTAATCGACGACTCATTGAGATTGCCGTTGCCACACTGGTAACAGATCGCGCGCTTCTACTAATAGGTATTCCCGGGACAGCGAAGACCTGGGTATCCGAACACCTTGCAGCAGCTATATCTGGTGATTCTAAATTATTAGTTCAAGGATCTGCCGGAATGAATGAAGACGCCCTCCGCTACGGTTGGAATTACGCACAACTCCTGGCAAAAGGCCCTTCAAAAGATGCAATTGTTGCAAGTCCTGTATTGAATGCTATGCAAGACGGAAAAATAGCCCGCGTTGAAGAACTCACACGTATACCTTCTGATGTGCAGGATACACTCATCACTGTACTTTCCGAAAAAGTGCTACCAGTACCAGAATTAAGTTCAGAGATTCAAGCAAAACCAGGCTTCAATCTAATTGCAACTGCCAATGATCGCGACAAAGGTGTGAACGAATTGTCCAGTGCCTTACGTCGACGATTCAATACGGTAGTGATGCCGCTACCGAAAACACTGGACGAAGAAGTAAACATCGTCAAAACCAGAGTAGAAAAAATTGGCAGCACTTTGGATCTTCCAGCCAAAACGGCCTCTGTAAAAGAAATCCAACGATTGGTTATGATCTTTAGAGAATTACGCAGCGGGGCTACAGCAGATGGACGGACAAAGTTAAAGTCTCCGAGTAGTACATTGAGTACTGCAGAAGCCATCTCTGTCATTAATAGTGGACAAGCTTTAGCTGCTCACTTCGGTGATGGCACCTTAAAAGCAGATGATCTGGCAGCAGGTATAACTGGAGCCATCGTAAAAGATCCAGTCCAGGATAAAATGATCTGGCAAGAGTATCTTGAAACTATTGTGAAGGAAAGAAAAGATTGGAAAGATTTATATCGCGCATGTAAAGAGATTCTTTAGATAAACAAAAAGGCGTTTTTTTAATTACTTATGATTTCAGTTTTCGGCATACGACACCATGGTCCGGGCTCAACCAAAAGTCTGTTGCGAGCACTTGACAAGCTGCAACCAGATCTGGTATTGATAGAAGGTCCCCCTGATGCCGATAAAGAAATTGAATATGTTGCTAACCCAGATCTAAAACCACCTGTTGCTTTACTCGTTTACAATCCAAAAGATTTAAGTCAAGCCGCTTATTATCCATTTGCAGCATTTTCTCCTGAATGGCAAGCGATGAAATTCGCCTTACAACGGAAACTACCTGTTCGCTTTATGGATCTACCTCAAGCGATGCATTTCGGCTTGAATCAAATGGAGAAGGATAACATACAGCTACCTATTGATCAACTCTACCGTAACGAACCCGCCCTTAGCCCGGAGCAAATTGCGATGCGCAAAGACCCTATGGGTTTTGCCGCAAGAGCATCAGGCTATACCGATAGTGAACGTTGGTGGGAAATGCTTTTTGAACGAGAAGAAAATACCGATGATATTTTTCCAGCGATTACAGAGCTGATTGAAAATATGCGCGCAGATTTACCTGCCAAATCCAAGCGGGAACAGTTACGCGAAGCATATATGCGTAACGTCATCCGAAAAGCAGAAAAAGAAGGTTTCCAAAACATAGCAGTTGTCTGTGGAGCATGGCATGCTCCCGTCTTACAACATTTGAACCGCTATACCCAAAAGTCAGACAATGCCTTGCTCAAGGGTATTAAAAAAATTAAAACTGCTGCGACCTGGGTCCCATGGACTTTTAACAGACTCGCTATGCAAAGCGGCTATAACTCGGGCGTCATCTCTCCGGCCTATTATGACTTGTTGTTTAACAACTCCGAAGATTTTGTCATTCGCTGGATGTCCAAAGTTGCACAGCTCCTGAGAAGTGAAGATCTCGACGCTTCTTCTGCACATGCCATTGAGGCCGTCCGTTTAGCAAATACGCTTTCGACCATTCGGGGCAATGCAGTTGCTGGCCTGGATGAACTATATGAAGCAGCAATCTCTATATTTTGCGAAGGTCACGATTCTAAGATGAAACTCATCGAAAAAAAATTAATAGTCGGCGATCGAATTGGAGATGTACCTTCCGTAATTCCAGTCATCCCCTTACAGAAAGATTTAGAAGCAAAGATCAAAACCGCTCGCCTAAGCAAAGAGTGGAAATCAACGGATGAGGTAATAAAAGAATTAGATTTAAGAAAGGCTTCTAACCTCCTTGCAAGTCACCTTCTACATCGTCTCCATATCCTGGGTATCCCTTGGGGAAGGCAACAGAATGTATCCAAACGCTCAACCGGAAGCTTTAAAGAAATCTGGAAATTAGAATGGCTCCCTGATTTTGCAATTAGCATTATTGAAGCGGGAATGTGGGGAAATACTGTGCTCGCTGCAGCGAATAATTATGTGGTGAGTAAGGCCCAGGATGCCAAAACACTTCCAGAACTTACCGCATTGGTGGGTAACGCACTTAATGCTGACCTCCCTGACGCCGTGCAAGAACTGGTTCATTACCTAAGAGATCGGTCTGCCTTAACAAAAGATGTTGAACATTTATTACTCGCTATGCCTGCATTAGTCGACGCCGTACGCTATGGTAGCACGCGACAAATAGATATCAGCGCACTCGAAGCGGTTATCGAAAACATGGTGCCACGGATTTGCATAGCACTACCCAATGCCTGTGTTTCTGTAGATGAAGCGGCTACGAAAGATTTGTTTGAGTCCATCATTGAAGTCAACAATAAACTCAACATTCTAAATAATGAAGACCATTTAAAATCATGGTATCAGGCCCTGGAAAGAATTGTGAGTACCCCAAAAGTCAATGGTCTCCTAAGAGGTAGTTCAACCCGAATGTTATTCGACAAAGAGTACTTCGACATTATTGATACCGTCACCAAAATGCGATATTCTCTTTCAGCAGCTAACGAGACGATGGATGCAGCCCGATGGATTGAAGGATTTTTGTATGGTAGTGGTTTATTATTAATCCATCAACCTGATCTATGGAATATTCTGGACGACTGGATTGATGAATTGCCTATGGATAACTTTAAAGAACTCTTGCCTATACTTCGACGAACTTTTTCTGCATTCTCCGGACCTGAACGTGCCAAGATGCTAACACTGGCCAAACATGGCCAGCTCACAGCAAACGAATCGCAAGAGAACCATCACTTCAATGAAGAGCGAGCTGAACTGGTTTTGCCAACGATCAAGTTACTCTTA
Source organism: Saprospiraceae bacterium (assembly GCA_020631105.1). Classification (GTDB taxonomy): domain Bacteria; phylum Bacteroidota; class Bacteroidia; order Chitinophagales; family Saprospiraceae; genus JAHDHW01. Next base: position 54,698 of record JAHDHW010000001.1, read on the forward strand.
GGCTTAAAGCATTAAGCGCATTATTTTTTCTTATGGATTTTCTTCAGGCTCTGTTTAGCAACATTTAGCATTCGAAGTGTATTCTTCTTTTTAGAAGTATGCTTCTCCATCTTCTTCAAAATACTTTTCAAAGTTCGGACTGCATCTACAATGTATGGCCCTTTGTTGAGCATCACACATTCCGCCTGAGCACTAATCGCCGCATCCGAAACTTCCGCTCGGGTAGCCATTCCTGTTTTAGCAAGGTTTTCTAAAACCTGTGTTGCCCAGATCACCGGAACATGCGCTGCTTCACAAATCCAAAGAATTTGTTCCTGCACTTCAGAGATTCGTTCAAAACCAATTTCAACAGCAAGGTCTCCTCTTGCGATCATCACTCCGATTCGTTTTCGCTTCATTCCTTCCAGCAGGATAACTGGTAGATTTTCGAAAGCTTCCTGGTTTTCAATTTTAAAGACCACACCTACACCTTTTGCACCAAGCTCGTCCAGTCGTTTGTATAATCGCTTGACATCAGTTGCTGTCCGCACAAAAGAATAGCCAATGATGTCTGCTTCCTGTACTACAAAAGGCAGATTTTGAATATCCGCCTCTGTTAAAGATGGCAAACTCAGCAGTGTGTCCGGAAGATTGATTCCCTTACGTGCTTTTAATTTATTTTTATGCGCTTTTGTAATAGAGACCGTAAGTTCGTTCTTCTCTTTTTTGATCACCTTTGATTCGATCATTCCATCATCAAAAAATATACGGTCTCCGATTTTAGCATCATCAATGATTTGTGGTAAAGAGACACCTACCTTTGCCGGTGAGACGAGGTTTCCTTCTTCATCATATTTAGCACGTTTCCCGTTTGAATTCTTTTTCGTCAGGATTAAATCATCTCCACTTTTCAGCTTAACAAAATCCTTTGGGACACCTTTTTTATTTTTAACGGATATATTCTCTGTGCGGATTTTAGGTCCAGAAAGATCCATGTATATCTTGACAGGCATACCGACCACTTCGCTCGCTTTTCGGAGATTTGCCAACATCGCTTTCCATTGATCAATATCTCCATGACTTAAATTAATCCGGGCGATCTCCATCCCATTGGTAATCAAGTCCTGAAGAAATACAACATCTTCAGCGGCATGATCAGGCATAGTTACCATGATTTCTGTTTGATGTCTTTTGCCTTTTGCCTGAAAAAGATCTCTGGCATGACGGCGTAGAAGGGCTTTACTTTTTTTATAGCCGATGGTCAGGACAGAACTGTCCGCTTCAAAACTTTCTCCATTAAGTAATCTAGTTAGCTTCAATGCATTGGCCACATTACTAAAAACGTAACCTTCACTGGAACGAAGGGAAGAAATTCCCAGGTCAGAAAGTGCGTCATGTAAGCTCCGAAGATCGTGAGATCTCAACAAGAGGTATCGATATAAATTGCGTGCACTATAGCGATATCGCTTATTCGTCTTATTAGCAAGTTTGCTTGCTATGGATTCATTGTCTACTAGTAATTTATAAATCTTCGACAATTCGTTTTCTAACTGTTGGTTTTCTGTCAATGTTTTTATGCTTTTTAAATTATGAAGCAAATAAGAACCTTTTAGCCATTCAACGAACAACTATTGTACTTAGTTTAGAATGAAGTTGTTTAATTATTATTCAACATTACTGGCTACAAAAGGGATGGCTGACTTATGAGCGACAATCTTCACTGCCCCCGTTTCATCTTTACGATAACAAAAAGTATATTCTACCTTGGTCTCATCCCCACTTTGATCTGAAAAATAATAATTACCCATTGCCACCGCCATATTACTATCGCTATTTAAAATTCCGGCATTTTCCCAGCGCACATTTTTCCATTGTTTTAATGCAAATCCGGTATCTTCCGGGTAAGTCTCATTTCCTCCTACGAAGTACGAAAGCGCACCATCGAAGGTATTTCTAAATTGTTTCTCTGCAGCAAGGGTTGGTTTAAATAATACCTTCCCCATGTCATAGCCATAAAATTTTTCAATATGCTTTTTTGCGGCTTCAATGTAGTCTCCATTATTTGCATGAGCTACTCCGATTCCTATTACTCCGACACCCCAGGCTTTTTGAGCTGCAATGACTTCCGCTTCCGTTATCTTTTGATTTAACGCTGCTGTTCCCGTACCTGCCGGCTGACATGACTGAAATAACATCAACAAAATGAAAGCTAAAATGAAGAAGAAATAAAAGTTTAGTCTTACTCGGGCATTTTTCATATTTGTGTACATAGTTTTGTGTTTTAATAGTTTTACTTTAATTTAAGATAGTTTTACATTAAACGCATTAGTAGTCAATTAGTTTGCTTCGAATAGAGTTTTAAATACTTTTGTAAACGATTAATTCTTACAAGTCAAAACAACATCCATCATGGTTATGATTCCGTCAAAATCCTTTTGTCTTAAAGCCTGTGAAGTGGTAAAATCAACCGGAGCATTTATCCAGAAAGAATTGGGGCAAGTAAATATCGGGGCGATCGAGGTAAAAGCACTCAACAGCCTGGTTAGCTATGTAGATAAAGAAGCCGAAAAACAATTAGTCGCGGGATTGAGTGGACTACTCCCCGAAGCTGCCTTCCTAACGGAAGAAGAAACAATAGAACAAAAAGCTGGCGACTATAGATGGATCATCGACCCACTTGATGGCACAACTAACTTCCTCCATCAAATTCCTTTTTTCTGTGTAAGTGTTGGTCTTGAGCACAAAGGAGAACTAATCATGGGGATTATCTATGAACCTAATCGGCAAGAATGTTTTTATGGCTGGAAAGATGGAGGAGCATATCTTAATGGCACTCCAATTTCTGTTTCTTCTAACAATCAGCTATCCGAGTCCTTAATCGCTACCGGCTTTCCATATTATGACTATGGCCCGATGAAGGCCTACTTAGGTGCATTGGAGCATTTTATGCAATCCACCCGTGGCATCCGAAGACTGGGCGCTGCAGCCTTGGACTTAGCTTATGTTGCTTGTGGCCGCTTTGATGCTTTCTACGAATACAGCCTCAATCCCTGGGATGTAGCAGCAGGTGCTTTTCTGGTTAAAGAGGCCGGAGGTCGGGTAACCGACTTCAGCGGCGGTGACGACTTTTTGCATGGAAAACAATTAATAGCAACGAGTGACGGAATCGCGGAAGCCTTTCAGAAGGTGATCAAAGAAGCGTTCTATCCGTTTAAATAAATCCTTAATTCTGTCTGGCTTAGTCTAATTAAGTGTATCGTTAATCGAAGAGTGCAAAATATTTAAAGTTTTAAAGTTAGCTTTGAACAGCTATACTGATGAGACTTTGGTTTGAGAATAATTTTAACCCAAAATCTATCCGCATACTCTCAAAACGAATAGTTTGGAAAAATAAAAATTCCAATCCACTTCGTTTTGAGTATATCTGACACCATATGAATGTTTCTGAAAATATCATCATTGCACTACGGTCTGTTCGCTCTAATTTATTACGGGCCATTCTTACAATTTTAATCATTGCTTTTGGAATAATGGCCTTGGTTGGAATCCTTACAGCTATTGATGCTGCTATCTTCTCTTTACAGGATAACTTTATTCGAATGGGGGCCAACTCCTTTGAAATTTCTCCAGCGGATGAAGGCGCTTCAGGAAACCGAAATGGTAAAAAATCAAAACGTGGGGAGGTTATCACTTTTAAGCAAGCGATGAAATTTAAAGAAAAATACAATTTCCCCGCTTTAGTCTCCGTCAATGTATTTGGAACCAGCCTAGCTACGGCAAAGTATAAGGATGAAAAAACAAACCCGAATGTTCGTTTTCGTGGAATCGATGAAAACTATATGGCGGTAAAAGGTTATGAAATAGATTATGGTCGAAATTTTTCAACCAATGAAGTCTCCTCCGGAAGTCATAAAGCAATTATCGGAATGGATATCGTCAATATGATTTTTGACAAAAAGCCCGAAAAGGCCCTAGGTGAAACCATTAGTGTTGGGAACATAAAATATAAAGTTATTGGGGTATTAAAATCTAAAGGAGCAACCCTCAACTCTAATGAAGATCGAATCATCTTTGCGCCTTTACTTAATGTCAAGAGATACTATGGAACCCGGAGACGGAATTATAATGTATCCGTGGCTGCATTCAAACCGGAAGACTTAGAAGCTTCAGAGGCGGTTGCGATCGGTACTTTCCGACAAGTTCGAAATCTGAAAATCGGGCAGGAAAATGACTTTGAAATATTCAAGAGTGATAGCTTTATATCCATCCTTAAAGAAAACACGGTCAAATTCCGGTTTGCTGCAATTGCCATTGGGCTGATTACACTATTGGGAGCAGCCATTGGACTAATGAATATTATGCTGGTTTCTGTTACAGAGCGTACGAAAGAGATTGGTATTCGAAAAGCGGTGGGCGCAACGAGAAATAATGTCCTCATCCAATTTCTAACCGAAGCAGTGGTTATCTGTCAACTCGGTGGTCTAATCGGAATATTCTTTGGAATACTGATCGGATTATTAGTGGCCAAATTAATGGGTGGTAGCTTTTTCATACCCTGGGCCTGGATCACACTTGGGATCAGTGTATGTATGATTGTTGGATTAATTTCCGGTCTTTATCCTGCATTGAAAGCTTCGCGACTTGACCCAATCGAATCCTTACGATACGAATAAGTGCAATTAGTCTTCACGAAATGCAATGAGGTGACCTTTTAATTATTTTTAAAAGGAGCAATTAAACTAAAATGCGGAATGGATACCCGGAATTCTTTATCGGCATCCTTATTTAAGAGTAGGTAGGTACCATACATTTTACCGATGTCAGAGATTAGTGGGGACCAGGAAACATATTGATGTACTTCTCCCGGGTAGATCACGGGTTGTTTTCCGACAATACCTTCTCCTTCTACTTCTCGAACAACACCACTTGAATCTTTAATATACCAATGTCGACGTAATACTTGAACCACTTTATTACTACGATTTTCAATACTTACACGATAAGCAAAGATGTATTTATTCTCCATAGGACGAGAATAGTTTTTTTGGTAGAAGGTTTCTACGCTGATTTTTATGCCATTTGTGGTAAGCGTTTCCAAAGTAAATTTATGATTCTTTTTGGTTTACAAAATCGAGGACCAGCTTTTCAGCGTCTTTCAAAGCGACCTCTAATACATCATTAACCAATATTTTGTCAAATTTGTTCGCGTATTTCAATTCTTTTGTTGCTTTCTTAATTCGTTTTTTGAGGCTTTTCTCGTCTTCTGTTTTCCGGCTTTTCAACCGTTCAATCAGTACTTCTTTGGAAGGAGGGTTGATAAAAATTGCTAATGCCTGATCTCCATATTCCTTCTTAACCTCTTTTGCACCTTCCACATCAATATCAAAAAGTATATGCTTATCTTTTTTCCAAAGTCGTTCTACCTCTGACTTTAGTGTCCCGTAATACTGATCTTCGTATACTTCTTCCCATTCTACAAACTCTTTCGTTTTGATCTTCTTTTTGAATGCTTTTTTACTTAAAAAATAATAATGCACTCCTTCTTCCTCATGTGGTCGCGGGTCGCGGGTGGTCGCAGAAACCGAGAAAGCTAAAAAATCAAAAGTTTTTAGCAGATGCCTTGTAATTGTTGTTTTGCCAGCCCCTGATGGTGCCGTAAAGATTAGCAATTTGCTCATTAAACGTAATCTAATTAAATGATATAGTTATGTGATTATGGATAGTTTAAACAGAGTTTGCGACTTGTTCTTTAATTTTCTCGAGTTCATCTTTCATTTGAACGACGATCCGCTGAATATCTGATGAGTTTGCTTTAGATCCTAGTGTATTAATCTCACGTCCCATTTCCTGACTAATAAAACTAAGCTTTCGCCCTTTCAGGCTATCATTCTTATCCAACACCTCATCAAAATATTTGCAGTGTTGTGCTAAACGAACCTTTTCTTCTGTGATATCAATTTTCTCTAAGTAATAAAGAATCTCCTGCTCGAAACGATTAGCATCAATATTATCTTTCCCTACATATTCATCCATATGTTTTAGTATCTTCTTACGAAGCTTTTCAACACGATGTGTTTCGAATGGTTCCACCTGATCCAATAATTCAACAATTGTACTCGTACGATCCCGACAATCACTTTCCATTGCTGCCCCTTCAGTTCCTCTAAAATCATTGAATTTATCCATTGCTTGCTGTAAAGTTCCTTTTACAGCATTCCATTCTTCCTCATCAAGTGTATCAGCAGCACTGGCCACAACATTAGGAATTCTCAGAATTGCCTGCATAACATCATCTGTTCCTGTTCCCAGTTCTTTTGATAAGTCAACCAGCTCTCGATAATACTTTTTGAATAAAGGTCGATTAAGAGCGTATTCCCCATCTCCACTATCAGACTTTACTTCAATCGTCAAATCCAGCTTCCCCCGTTTCGCACGGTCAATCACGATTTTTCGAATATCCTGCTCTTTTTCCCGGTAATTCTGGGGCATTTTGATGCGGACATCTGTAAATTTACTATTGAGAGACCTGACTTCCACTGTAATAGTTTTGTCTTGAAATTCTGAGGATGCCCTACCGTAACCGGTCATGGATAATAGCATAGGTGCTGTGTTAAAAATAATGAAGAAATGAATTGCTTCTTGCAGAGCAACAAAAATACATAAAGAAATGCAAAGGGAATGCATTTAACACATTATGATAGTTAATCATATTACAGGAAGCCCCTTGGAATACTTCATCTTTATGCTTTAATGTATATCTTTCGGCCCCAAAATACGTTAGTCATAATAGTATGCTCAAGAAAATTGACAAATACATCATCAAAAAATATCTGTCGAGCTTCTTTTTTACAATGCTCCTATTCTCGATGATTTCGGTGATCATTGATTTTAGCAATAATGTGGAGGATTTTATTGAAGAAGATGTCACCTACGGTCAGATTATTTTTGATTATTACCTCAACTGGGTCCTTTGGATTAACGGTCTGCTGATCCCTTTGTATGCCCTGATCGCTGTCATTTTCTTTACATCGAGGATGGCATATAACTCTGAAATCATTAGTATTCTAAATGCAGGAGTAAGCTTTCGACGATTAATGGTTCCGTATCTGATGGCCGGAGGTCTGATTACCTGCCTTCATTTGGTTGGCAATCATTACTTCATCCCCTTAGGTAGTAAGATTCATTACGATTTCCAGCATCAATATATCTGGAAATATAATGACAAGGGAAAAACAAATGATGTACACTTATTTATAGGCCCTGAAACAACAGCTTATATAAAACACTATCGCAAAGTCGACTCAACTGCCAGAGATCTTACTATTGAACAATACAAAGACAATGAATTAGTCTATCTGCTAAAAGCCAAAGTCGCCGAATGGGATCGCCCTCCAAATCATTGGAAACTCAAGAATTATGAAGAACGGACTTTTGATGGCAAGAAAGAGACCTTCAAGATTGGCGCAAAAGAAGAAATAGATACTACACTTAATATTACCCCCGGTGATTTTGTGGAATATGTCAATCAAGATGAAATGATGCATACTGCCGAACTCCTTAACTATATTCACACTCAGGAAAACCGGGGAATTGGCAACACCAAACGATATCGGGTAGAACTCCATAGGCGCACAGCCGAACCACTAACTGTGTTAATCCTCACTATAATTGGGATGACCATTGCTGCTCGTAAAGTGCGAGGCGGTATTGGTTTTCATCTCGCTGTCGGAATAGGATTGGGAGCTATCTATATATTCCTATCTAAGTTTTCTGCCACTTTTGCTACCAATGAGAGTCTACCGCCTATTGTTGGTGTCTGGTTCCCTAATGTCGCATTTCTAATTGTCGCTATATACCTCATCTCCAAGGCTCAGAAATAGTTCTTGTTTAAGCTTTACCATTTTGTTTAACATTTCAGGAATATGCAAGTACAAAAGCAAAAATACAGTGCTTTTACACTCTTTTCTTTGATTGATTTGTTTACCAAACGACCTATTTTCATTTTTTATTGAAAATTAAATATTTTTTATTTTTACCAAAAAACAAACACAAAAATCTGATTATCAATCAATTACATTAATTTTAAAAATAATTGTCTAAGTTTTAATTGTATATACATCATTTTCTGTTTAACTATTATTTGGTTTTTGTTAAACAAAGTCTTAAATTTGAATCAACAAAGCAAGCAAATACTTCTTATTTAAGCTATAAACCCTCTTAATATTATGTCAACATTAGAATTTAATAATCGATTCAATAGCATGGCTTCTCTTTTAAATGCCTTCGCTTACAATTTGACTAAAAACGTTGAAGACGCAAGGGATTTATTTCAAGAGACAGCATATCGCGCCATTACGAATAAAGATAAATTCCGTCCAGGAACTAACTTTAAAGCATGGCTTTTCACTATAATGAAAAACATCTTTATCAATAACTATCGCAAGAAAGTTAAGCAGAATACCATCATGGATTCTACAGATAATATGTTTTACATCAACTCTGGCGGAGCTACGATCAGTAACAGAGGAGACTCTAACATCATGATGCAAGAGTTGGATCGTATGATTATTGAATTAGATGACAGCATTCGCATCCCTTTCATGATGCATTATCAGGGATTCAAATATCAGGAAATAGCTGATGAGTTAGAGCTACCGCTCGGAACGATCAAGAGCAGAATTTTCTTTGCACGCAAAGAGCTAAAGGAAAAGATTCATGCACGCTATGACTTGAAAGAAGGACAAAAATTACTCAGAAGTTAGACATATCTATACAATCTACTAATAAGAAGAACGATGCAATTGATTTGTCATCGTTCTTTTTATTTTTGCACCCTGATGCTGGAAAAGAAAGCCTTATTTACACCTGGTTTGTTAAAGTGGTTTGCTAACCACCTCCGCCCTATGCCATGGAAGGGCATTAAGAATCCATATTTCATCTGGTTATCCGAAATTATCCTGCAACAGACTCGCGTTGAGCAGGGCTTACCTTATTACGAGCACTTCATTGAGCAATACCCTACAGTATTTGATCTGGCTAAAGCACCAGAGGATGCGATTATGAAATCCTGGGAAGGTTTAGGATATTACTCACGGGCGCGGAACTTACACACTGCAGCAAAGCAAATCGTTACAGAGCATAATGGTGTTTTCCCAAATACACACGAAGAGATATTAAAACTCAAAGGAGTAGGACCTTATACCGCTGCAGCAATAGCTTCTTTCGCATTTGATCTGCCACATGCAGTAGTAGATGGAAACGTGTATCGCGTGCTCTCTCGATATTTTGGAATTGATACCCCGATAGACTCAGGCGAAGGGAAACGTCTTTTTAATTCGCTGGCCCTGACGTTACTCGACAAAAAACAGCCTGCGGCTTATAACCAGGCGATCATGGACTTTGGTGCCACACAATGTACACCTAAGCGTCCAAAGTGTAATACTTGTCCATTTACAGATCAATGCTCCGCTAAACTTGAAAAGCGAATTACTGAGCTTCCGGTAAAGAGTAAGAAGATTATCAAAAAAAATCGATTCTTTAATTACCTCGTTTTATATGTAGGTGAGCAGGTACTCTTACACAAGCGTAGTGCAAAGGATATCTGGGCGAATCTATATGAGTTCCCCCTTTTGGAGACGGAGGCTCTCCTGGATCGATCAGCGATCGACGACAGTCGTTTAGACTGGCTAGGATCCGTGAATAATCAAGATAAAACGCTGGGGAATTCCGCTGAATTCTGGAAGGTATCCAAGCCATTCCAGCAAACGTTGACACATCAAAAGATCACTGCTCGGTTTTGGGAGTACCGCATTGAAACCATAGATTTTGATAAAAATCTAGGCTTTCTTCTTGCACAAAAAGATAAGCTTCCTACCTTTGCATTCCCTAAGATAATCGATTGGTATTTCGGGGATAATTCGTTATATTTATACTGAGGATGAAGATGTTTAAAATATCAAAAATCCGCTTTTTCCGACTTTTTTTCATTGTATGAAATACAATGAAGCAGCAGAAGGAGAAAATTTTTTCAATTATTTTTGTGGAATTTTCAACCATTTGGAGTCTATATAAGTGAACGCTTGCTTGAAAAGTGTTTGCGAACAAAAATTTTTACATCCAAAACACATTAGAACAATGATTAACAAAGTAACATTAATTGGAAACCTGGGACAAGACCCTGAAATTCGCAGACTTGAAAATGGTGCCGTGGTAGCAAGATTTTCTGTGGCAACTAATGAAAGTTATAAAGACCGAAATGGCGAATGGCAGACACGGACGGAATGGCATACTGTGGTAGCCTGGAGAAACCTTGCCGAAATCGTAGAACGTAATTTCAAAAAAGGTAAACAAGTATATGTAGAAGGTAAACTAACACACCGCAAGTGGCAAGATAAAGAAGGTAATGACCGATATACTACCGAGATCGTTGCAAATACACTTCGAATCCTTGGTCGTCGGGAAGAAGGAGAAGGCGGTGAAGGAGGTAGCAACTACACTCCAAATACACAGCCTGCTACAAACACAAATCCTGCTACTCCGCAAGCAGCAGAACCTATGCAGGCTGCGGATGATGATTTACCATTCTAGTTTAATCGGAGAACGAGTGCAACTATTACAAGCCTGTACTCGTTCTCCATTTATTTGAGCTAATCTCGCAAACTTGGATCCTGAGCCCTACTTTCTAGCAAACGAATTACTATTCCTTCCTTTACAAATCTCTGCCTCAGGCTTAGTTATTGGGGGCATCATCATTGTAATACTTCTTTTTTGCTCTGCTTTAATTTCCAGTTCGGAAGTTGCTTTCTTTAGTCTAACTGTTAATGACCTGGAAAAGATCACCCAAGAGAATTCTGAAGTCACTGAGCGAATCCTTCGTTTAAGGGAACGTCCCAGAGCCTTATTAGCCACCATACTCATTAGCAATAACTTCATCAATATTGCGATTGTAATCCTTTCGGAGTACTTACTCCGCTATATCCTTGAAGTATCCGTTTGTGAAGGATGGATGTCGGTCGCACCGGATTGGCTTTCGAGTCTTTTATCGGGGCAAATGTTACACTTTCTGATTACGGTAGTTGGTGTCACTTTTCTATTGGTGTTATTTGGAGAAGTTGCACCTAAGATATATGCCAAGATCAATAACGTTAGCCTCGCCAAACTCATGTCCGGAACACTCCTCTTTCTTTCTGGAATTTTTCAACCAATTAGCAGGACTTTAATCCGAGGAACAGATATTATCGAACGCAGGCTACAAGGTCGAAACTCAAATGGCAATATGACCAGTAGAGCAGAAATTGATCAGGCTATTGAACTAACCGTCAGAGACGAAATACATGCGGAAAGGGAAATGGATATCCTTAAAGGAATCGTGAAGTTTGGGGATGTTGCCGTAAAACAAATCATGCGATCCAGAGTTGATGTCATTGCTATTGACTTTCGGGACAGTTACTCCACTTTGCTCAACACGGTAAAGGACGCTGGATTTTCAAGAATCCCTGTTTATGATGAAGACTTTGACAACATCACTGGTATTTTATACGTAAAAGACTTGCTCGACCATCTTAGTGAACCTTCAGAGTATGAGTGGCAGGAACTTATTCGAACAGACATCATGTTCGTTCCGGAGTCAAAAAAAATAGATGATCTCCTAAGAGAGTTTCAGCAAAACCGAACTCATATGGCGATTGTGGTTGACGAGTTTGGGGGAAGTTCAGGAATCGTAACTTTAGAAGATATCATGGAAGAGGTGATCGGCGAGATCAAAGATGAATTTGATGATGATATTGAGTTAGAGTACCGTAAAATTGACGATTACAATTATGTATTCGAAGGTAAAACACTACTGAATGATGTCTGTCGGGTAATCGGTGTAGACACTAATACTTTTGATACCATAAAAGGAAATGCCGATTCTGTAGCAGGTTTGATCTTAGAAGTATTGGGACAAATCCCTAAAAAAGATCGCGAGGTAAAATACAATGACTATCGGTTTAAAATCGTTTCGGTTGATGATCGAAGAATCAAAGAAATACAAATCACCTTACCGGAAGATTAGTTTTCGAACAAATAATTTATCACCATTGACCCCTGAGGTCGCATATCATTATTACATTGAGACAAGCAATCATCTTAGCCATTTCTCTAGTCCTTGGGCTTAGCGCCTGCGAAGAACCTGTCTATACCCCAAAACCACGTGGTTATCCTAAAGTAGATTATCCGGCTAAAAACTATCAGGCTTTTGATGCCAATTATTGTTCCTTCACCTTTGAGTATCCTGAGTATGCCGTTATTGAGCAGGACACTGCATTCTTTGAAGGAAAACCTGTTGACCCTTGCTGGTTTGATTTATTGATTCCAGCTTTCGACGCCCGAGTGCATTGCAGCTATATTCCGATTGATAAAGAAAATCCCTTTGACGAATTAAATGCAGATGCTTTTGATCTTGCAAGTAAGCATAATCTAAAAGCAAATTATATTGATGATTACGTTATTCAAAAACCGAATGGTGTGAGTGGTATTGCCTTTAACCTGGAGGGGGCCGTAGCTTCTCCTTTTCAGTTTGTGCTTACGGACTCTACCAATCATTTTGTCCGGGGATCATTATACTTTAATACTCAGGCACGCCCTGACTCTTTAGCTCCGGTTATTGATTTTGTCAAAAAAGATATCATGCATATGATTAATACCTTTGCATGGAATGAAAGCATTAAGGTTAATTAGGCTTCCATTATCCTGATCCTAAATCAAAGAGGGGCAATCTAATTATTTAGATTGCCCCTCTCGGTTTAAGTCGATCTTTATTAGTTATGGATTAGCGGATAACCTTTGTTGAAATCGCTTTACCATTAGCATCTTTCACGACAACGTAATAAATACCTGTAGTATACTGAGAGAAATTAATTGTTGTTTTGTGCTTACCCGCAGTTTGCTGTAAGTTATCAACAACCTTTAGCAAGTTTCCGGATTTATCATGCAGTTCGATCGTCACTTCTCCTGCTGATTTTAAAGTATACTCCAATTGGCTTTCTCCAAGAGAAGGATTTGGATAAACTTTAATATCACTAATTAAGTTTGATTCGGATACTTGCACCGACGCATTAGGATCAAGCAGGAGAAAGCGTGCCTGATGGCGCAATGCTTTATTAGCTTTGTACTCCGCTTTTTCTTCTTCCGACCATTCATTTTTGCCTTTGCGCTTACCTTTTCCTTTCCTTCCTTTCTTTGCTCCTTCTCCTCCGCGACCTTCTTTGAAGTTTGCTTTTGCTTCTTCTTTGATTGCTTTTAGCTCGGGTTCTACTTCTGCCAAAAGAGGCTCAATATCTGATTGATATTTCTCTACTAAAGCTTTAACCTCTAATCGTAAAGGATCGTTTTTCATTGCTTCACGCTTCGCTTTGTGAGCAGCCTTGCGTTCAGCGATTTCTTCCTCACTCGGCCGCTCTCCTTTTTCACGATCAGCTCGACGTGCTTTCATCTCTGCTTTTTTCGCTTCCTTTTTAGCGTCCACCTCTATTCTTAACTCAGCAATTCGTTGTTTATCTGTAGCACTAATCTTTGACTCTAATTTAGCACGCTGCTCAAGCAGAATAGGCATAACCTTTTCATCTTTTATCTGCTTCATTGCTGCGTGTTGCTCTTTACTTACTTTATGGCCCTTGTGCCCTTTTCCACCTTTACGATGACCTCGTTTTGGCATTTCATCAAATTTTGCAGCTTGCTCTTCGGTCAAAATCGCTTTGATTTCTTGCTCCGCATCAGAACGCATTTGCTTCATTGCTGCGCGCATACCATCCCGATCTTCTTGTTCGTGCATTGCCTTCATCCGTTCGCCATACTTTAGATGAATCGCTTTGATTTCTTTTGCTTGCTCATCACTTAAGCTGAGGGCTTCCGTTAATCGTTCTGTCATTTTAGTAGCGCGAGCTTCCGGATCGCCTTTACCTCGTTGTGCGAAAATGCTTACACTCACCAGTAAAGCGAGCATTAGAATTGATATTTGCAGGATCTTTTTCATTGTTGAATGTTTTAGTTAACAGTTTGAAAATTGGGTAACTAACCATTGCTTTGACTAACAATATCTCCATTAGTTACATCTACAAATTGCAGCAAAGTTTCCTTATACCAAAGGATAGTCAACGAATGGGGAATAATTCTCAATGAAAATAATAGCGAGAGCTTTGAGTTCAACGAACACAAGGAATTCATCAACAAAAACAGGCTGAAAATCTATGTTTAATTCTACAATTTAATAAAAGGTGCGGTATACACTTTAGATTGTTCTACATTGGAAATTCGAAGTACGTAGAACCCCAGCGGCCAATTTAATATATCCTTTTGTATATAACCCTCGGAGGAATTGAAGGTCATCATTAGTTGCCCGGAAGCATTATAAACTTCGTAAAAGAGTGAAGCGCCTGTTTCATTCACAATCTTCAGCGTTGAGCTCAGCGGATTTTGTAAAAGATAAACCTGATCATTTTCAAAGCGCAGATCTAAGTCGGTTGTCATGTCATTGATAGTACAACCATAGTCTACTGAGTTCAGTTCTATCGGATCCCCCGGACTTAAGTCTCGGCCTTCGAAAGCAGGATAATCCGGTCCGTAACGATATGCTCGGAAGAGCACTAGTGGAGTATTAAAAATATCAGTTTCCTGTGCAAGAGGCCCGACTCCTGTACGTACCGGATTTTGATAAGCCCAAACGATTTCATCTTCAGGAGTAACTTCAAAAACATATCCAGAACGCCCACTACAAATTAAGGTATTTCCATTAGGCTGTCGCTGCGCTCCGGAAACATTTAAAGAGCTAAAGGATTCTGGAGGGTTGCCGATATATTGCCAATCAGCTTGTTCCGGACCAAAAGACATTCCTTCTGCTAGCAGGTATTGGCCTTCCGTATCCATCGGTGGCGTCAAGACATCAATAGAGGAGTAATCAATACCCGGCCGTTTCCAGCCATTATTAAAAACCATAATTTTTCCTTCATCTTCTAATCCTTCCGGAATCCAGTGTACATCATGCTGGCCAAATAGTTTTTGATCGGCTGCTGTTCCTCGCTGGTAGGCTTGTGGGTTCCCCCAACGGTATAATAAATCTCCTCCCCTTCCCGAATTGCCACCGGAATGACTCGCTGCTTCTGCAATATTTGTACTATGATCAATAATCCAAAACTCATGCAGATGTCTGGAACTAACGATAATCTGATCTAATGCTTCATTATAATCGATTGCATTAAAATGTATCCAGTCAGGCCCAGTAGAGGCTCCACCTCCGGCATTTGCTTCAAAATTAATATCCACTAACTCCGGGTGCTCCGATACGACACCATAATTTGCTTTGGTACTGTCAAAATCCTGAATTAAGTGATCCCAGAGGTTCCACACCCAGACTATATTTCCACTATTAAATCCAGTGGGTTCGATTTCAACAATTTGCTCTGACCACACTCCAAGCTCGCTTGTCAAATCCGGGTTTCGGCCATTATTCGTCGCTTCCATTGTCGTCCTCAGGTCCCAGGCCAAAAGCAGAATATTCCCATTCGGAAGCAATTCAATATCATGATGTTGATGAAAATCAAAAGAAGCGTAATCATATTGCCATATCAGATTTCCTTCCCAGTCAAACCGTTCAATCCGGCCACCTTGTCCTCCTGCGTTGAAGATTCCTGAGATCGCCGCCGTTCGGAGCAGGTCACCGTTTTCTAGTAAATAAGCACTACTTCCTGGGCGTTCTTCTGCATCCCATTGATTCACCACTCTTCCACAATTATCAATCAGATAAGTAGAGGTAAATTCTGGCGCGATCAAAGTATAGCCATTAAAGGCTGCCGAATCATTTTGGAAGACGCCTAAGGTTTGTTGCCCTAAAAGAGACCAGGCAATACATAATAAGAGAATAGAGATGAAAACACGTTGCATAAGAAGCCAGGTAAATTTCATCAAAGTTAACCCAGCTTAGCCAAGCATCCTAATAGCTTTTTCTTTTGTGTCTTTTATCAGTCAGAACACTCTGGACAGGACAGCATCTTTATACATTGCGCCGATGGGTAGCTTCTCTTTTCCGATGTGTAGGAGATTACCTTCTAAAGTTTTTATTTTTTTGATAGGTACAATATAGGATTTGTGGATTCGGATAAATTCATCAGAGGGCAACTCAAGCTCTAACTTTTTGAGCGCATTAAGCGAAAGAATGCGTCCTTCCGGAGTATGAAAAGCGACGTACTCTCGCATACCTTGTATGTAATTAATGTCCTCAAAATAAATTTTATGCACCTTATGCTCTGATTTGACCAAAAGGTAATTTTTTTTGGTCGCTGAAGTCGTCTCCTTCTCCGATTCTCCTGACGTCCGAGCCACTGCTTTGTTCACTGCTTGAATAAAACGATCAAGGCCAAAGGGTTTGAGTAAATAATCGACTACGTCGAGCGCATAGCCTTCCAGTGCATAATCTGCATAAGCCGTTGTAAAAATAACCATCGGCTTATCATTCATTGTTTTCAAAAATTCTACACCGGTAAGTTCCGGCATTTGAATATCTAAAAACATCAGATCAATCTTTTCTGATTGCAAAACAGCCATTGCCTCCAATGGATTTTTACACTTTGCCACCAACTCCAGGTTTGGCATTTTAGAAACATAATTTTCCAGTAATGTCCGAGCAAGCTCTTCGTCATCAACAATTATACATCTGAGGCTTTTCATACTATATCAATTTTAAGCACCACACTAAATTCATTTTCCTGCTGATCGATTGTTAGTTGGTGTTGATCTGGGTAAACTAACTCTAATTGACGCTGCACATTTTTCAAACCGATTCCGCCGACTTTATCCTTGGTAGACTTTAAATCCGGCACACTATTCTTAACTTCAAATAGTAAAGTATTATCACTAATAGCCAAGTCAACTTTTATCCACCCTTTTTCCAGGTCCTCGATCTTGCTATGCTTAAATGCATTCTCAATAAATGGTACAAAGATCAAGGGTGCAACCATTAAATCTGGTTGGCTGCGATCCAGGTTTAACTGAATATTTAATCCTTCACTATCCTTTAGACGATAGAGGTCGACAAAATTATCGATATAGTCCAGTTCCTTTCGTAATGGCACCCGATCTACTTTACAATCATAGAGCATATAACGTAGCATTTCGGACAATTTCAAAAGGTTCTCTGGAGCATCATCTGACTTAATAACCGATAAGGTATAGACATTATTCAATGCATTAAAGAAAAAATGTGGGTTGATCTGAGATTTCAAAAACTTCATTTCTGCCTCTAACTTCTCACTTCTCAGCAAAGCTGATTCTTTTTCTTTACTCGCCGCAAAATTTGCAATTGCAAAAAGAGAGCTACCAATTAAGGAAAACAAATAAGGAGAAACTTCTGCAAGGGATCGAACAAACTTTAAATAGGCTGGTGCATTACGGAATCTTCGTTTTTTCTGGTACTGATCAAAAAAATCAGCCCATGGCATGCCATCCCATTCCAATATAAAATAGACGAGTAGAATTAAGCCTATACTTGCTAAAATGTAATTGAAAATTTGCTTCTTGAAATATAGATGTGGTAAGAGATATTCAAGATTGATAAAAACAACAATGAATACTGCTATAAAAATCTGAAGACTGCGCACCATCGCTCGTTCAGGGTGTTCCCCTCCGATTAATATCACGGGAAATAATACCCAAATCACACTCCAAAACAAGAGCTGCAACCACGTACTTCTTTTACCAAGAATCTTCATAAGCCTTAATATGCAAGTTGTTTTACTAAAGTCCAATTCGAGTCAACGAACAGGTTAAATTTATCAATAAACTTGATACTCTACACTAAAAAAGGCCAATGGAAAACACCATTGACCTTTTGATTTTAGTTTTTTTGTATTAAAATTCGCCTTCTCCGCCGCCACCGCCGTAGCCCCCGCCACCTCGTCTACCACCACCTCTTTGCTTCTTTTGGTTGAGTCGATAACTAAGGGTAAGCATAGCCGTTCGTGCTCTCCACTGAAATTCACCTTCTCGGAAGAAATTTGGCCCTTCTGTGATAAAGGCCCTTTTACGAGAATTGAATACATCTCTCACACTAAAGGTGATTGTTCCGTTCTTTTTGAAAAGGTCTTTACTCATGGCTATATCCAGCGAAGCAATTCCTTTGGCTCGGCCCTGAGTGGTTTCACGCGGAGCGCGATAATTCCCACGAAGTTGAATATCCAAATCTTTCCAGAGTGTTTGACGAGAAGTCATCCGGGTAAACCAGGAATAGGTATCTGCCTCGAAAGAGTCTCCTAAGTTCCCTCCATCGGTTATCGATCGGAAGAAATTAAAGTTTCCACTAAGCCTCCACCATTTATAGGGTTGAATATTATAAGTAAATTCTAATCCAAAGTTATCCTGGGTACTAAGATTCTGAGGCTGAGTGATTGATGTTCCATCCGGGTTTACAAAAGTGATTCGCTGAATTACATCCGTAGAATGGCGATAGTAAATACTCGTCGTTAAAGAAGCCTTACCCCAGTATTTAATGTGACTCAACTCGTAAGAATCTGTATTCTCTGGACCTAAATTCGGGTTCCCACTAAAGAAGTTACGTGCATCACTAAAGGTAAAGAAAGGGTTTAAATCCCAGAATCTCGGTCTACGTAAACGACGACTATAGCTAATCTGAAAAGAGTTTTGACCCCCTGCTTCATATCCTAAGAATACACTCGGAAAAAGTCCGGCGTACATGGTATCATTCACTTCATTGGTTTGCTCCAGCTCTGTATATAAATCTGTTAATTCTCCCCGTACACCTACCTGATAAGAAAACTTCTTCACCTTATTTCCATAGATCGCATACAAGGAATGAATATTTTCATCATAGATAAAATCATTACTCAAGCCTTCTAAGGATTTCCAGTTAACGTCATCAAATTCTTCTACCAAATAATCATTCCTGATATCTCTCAAAGAACTTCGGATTCCAGTTTCAAATTTCTGATCTCTACCTCCTAACGGTTTGACATAGTCAACTTGAATTTGAAGCTGCTGATTTCCTTCATCATTTCGGGAGCGCTGCAAAAGATTAGCGATTCCCGTAGGGTTTAAATCTGCGTCAAAATAGGTCTCGGTAAAGTCTGAACTTTCAACTTCGGTATTATCCGAGAAACGGATATCAGTTACGAGTTCATGTCCTTTTCCTTTAAATTTCTGAGTATGTGTTACAAAATATTCGAGATTGGATTCATCTTCAAATTCGTCATCTTTACGAACCGTTATCCCCAGCGGTGTATTATTTACCAGGTCTCGGTAGATTACTTCATTATCATTATTATCCTCTCCGAAGCGGTAAGTCATTCCGGTGGTCAAAGTACTTTTCTCGCTGAAGTAATAATCTGCTCCGAATCGGATATTATTATTTATTCCGCTACGGTTAAAGTCTCTGGTCTGATTCGACAAATACGTCGTATCTCCATTAAAAGTAGTCAGGTCCGTAAATCCTCCACCAAAGCTGGTTCGATATTGTAAGCCGTAGTTCAGGAAGAAATTAAACTTATTCCTGCGGAAATTCATATTGATTGCCGCACCATAAGTTTCCGGAATTCCAAGTGTCAAATCAAAGGAGCCATTAATCCCTTTCTTACGGTCTTTCTTTAGAACAATATTAATAATCCCTGCTGTTCCTTCCGCTTCATAGCGCGCTGAAGGGTTTGTAATCACTTCTACTTTTTCAATTAAATTGGCGGGGATAGCTCGTAAACCATTGGTATTTCCATTCCCAACCAAACCGGAGGGTTTACCATCTATAAAAATACGTACTCCAGAACTTCCTCTAAGGGTAACATTCCCTTCAACATCAACCTCTACTGAAGGTACATTATCAAGAATATCTTCGGCAGACCCTCCACGGCTGGATAAATCCTTCCCTACGTTAAATACCTTTTTATCCAGGGATATTTGCATAGTACTTTTCTCTGCTACAACCTCTACTTCATTAAGTACTGCTGCATCTGCTACTAAGGGGATAGCTCCTAAATCTATTTCCATTTTACCTCGTTCAAAAGGAATATCCATAGTCCGGGTTTCGAATCCTATAAACTCTACTTTGACAAAGGTACCAGGAGGCGTCTCCAAGTTAAAGGCTCCATCCAAATCGGTGATTCCACCACCTTTTATACTACTATCTCGTTTCGAAAAGAAAGTCAATGTTGCAAACTCCAGCGGTGAACCAACATTACCGTCGACAACCTTCCCTTTAACCATAATCATTGGAGGTCCTCCACCTTGCCCTCGTCCGCCCCGTTGGGCTTCCGCAAGATTAGTATTCAACAACAGCGCAAAAATCAAACATGTAAATAATCTTATCATTAGTTGTCTTTTGAAAATAGAATTGAATGACGTACTTCCCTTTTTGGCTATACGACTAATTAACATCGTTAGTATTTTCTGGTAATTCGTTTTAGGAAAATTAATCTCTGTAAAGAGACCTTTTGCTTGTTTAAATTGAATCTCAAAAATACAATCCTTAATAGCTTATCGCACAAATAATCAATGAACGACCAAAATTCTCCTGCGAACGTAATATTCATTACTTTTGCCATCATGATGAAATCCTGGAATACAACAGGATTCGCTCATCAAAGTTTTATAGAATACGTCTAAATTATCAGCTACATGATCAGTATTGTCTCATATAATGTCAATGGAATTCGTGCCGCAACGAAGAAAGGGTTTCTCGATTTTATCAAAAAAAATGATCTCGATATCGTTTGTGTCCAGGAAACCAAAGCGATGAAAGAGCAAGGCCCCATTGAAGAATTAGACGCAATGGGTTATCATCATCATTGGCACTCAGCGGAGAAAAAAGGGTACAGTGGCGT
Organism: Saprospiraceae bacterium; assembly: GCA_020631105.1. Classification (GTDB taxonomy): domain Bacteria; phylum Bacteroidota; class Bacteroidia; order Chitinophagales; family Saprospiraceae; genus JAHDHW01. Next base: position 75,532 of record JAHDHW010000001.1, read on the forward strand.
GGCTACCTTTTCAAAAAAAGCTCCCGACCTTGTCGTAGCAGGCTGTGGTATAGAAAAATATGACCGTGAGGGACGAATCATTCGTACAGACTTTGGAGACTGGACGCTCTTGAATTGTTACTTCCCAAGTGGAACCAGTGGAGATGAACGGCAAGCCTTCAAGTATGATTTTTTAGATGACTTCACTGCATGGATCAATGAGCTCCGCAAAGAAAGACCGAAGCTTATTATTGTAGGAGATTATAATATTGCCCATACCGAAATGGACATTCACAACCCCAAAGGGAATAAAAATAACTCAGGATTCTTACCAGAGGAAAGGGAGTGGATGACTAAATGGTTTGACAACGGATTTACGGATGCTTTCCGCTTCCTCAATCCTGAAAAGGTAGAATATAGCTGGTGGAGCTATCGGGCAAATGCCAGAGCGAACAATAAAGGCTGGAGAATCGACTACCAGTCTGTCAGTGACAATTTAAAAGACAAACTCGTTGAATCTTATCATTTTACCGAAGACAAGCACTCTGATCACTGTGGCTTACTCTTAAAACTAAAACTTTAATATAATTGAGCTTTTCAGCTCTGACATGATAACAACACTCGAGTAAAGTTTTAGCTTTTTTGCCGCTGCAATTTATTAAAAGATAAAATAGGTATTTTTGCAGGGCAATACGAAATACATAAAGGTATTTTGACGCGGGTGATAATGAATCGAGAATTTCTCATCAACATCTTATTTTTGGTTTCGATCAATCTTCTGATCAAGCCTTTTTTCATTTTTGGAATAGATCGGACTGTTCAAAATACGGTAGGTACGGATACCTATGGTATGTATTTCACCCTTTTGAATCTTACTTACCTTTTGCAGATTTTTAATGATTTTGGAATTCATAGTTTCAACAATCGAAATATCGCCCGCCATGGTCAACTATTAGAAAAATATCTCCCAAACGTACTAGTCCTAAAGTGCTTTTTGAGTTTTGTATTCATTGGGCTTGTCTTTTTTGTTGCTATGATTAATGGGTATCAGGAATGGTATCACCTTCTTTTCTTTATAACGATTAATCAATTACTGATTTCATTGATCATGTATCTCCGATCCAATGTTTCTGGCCTGGCAATGTATCGAACCGATAGCATCCTTTCGGCGATGGATAAATTACTCATGGTTATATTTTGTGGAATATTACTCTGGTGTCCTCCGTTCGCTGACCAATTTACCATAGAGTACTTTGCCTATGGCCAAACGCTGGCACTCGTCATTACTTCCATAGTCGCCTTTAGTATTGTCTACCGACGAATCAACAAGCTCCGTTTTCGGTTTAACCCCGCATTCTTAATGCTTATCCTCCGGGAGAGTTACCCTTATGCTTTGGTTGTTTTCCTGATGATGATTTACACAAGGATTGATGCCATAATGATCGAGCAATTGCTTCCTGACGGGGCTTTTCAGGCAGGAGTATATGCTTCCGCATTCCGTTTGCTCGATGCTGGCAATATGGTCGGTTTCCTTTTTGCCGGTTTATTACTACCGATGTTTGCACGAATGATAAAAGCAGGTAAAGCAATTAAGCAATTGCTTCGGTTTAGCGTGCTCTTCATCTGGGGCGGAGCGATCAGTGTAGCAGTTGCCACCATATTTTATAGCACACCAATTATGGAGTTGCTCTATACAGAAGCTACTCCTTATTGGGGATTAATTTTACAATATTTAATGATCAGCTTCATTGCCATCAGTGGTATTCATATCTTCGGTACGCTTATGACAGCGGAGGGAGCATTAATGAAGCTCAATTTGATTTTTTTTATAGGTGTTATTTTAAATGTTTTACTCAATTTCATTTTAATACCTTCGTTGAATGCAGAGGGAGCTGCTCTGGCTACCGTAATAACGCAATCTTTTGTGTTATTGGCGGAAATCAGATTAGTGCTCCGAACCTTTGAATTGAAAATTGATTACCGGGGGATAGCGCAGGTCGCTTTCTATGCCGTAAGCTTTACGATCCTTAGTATTTTAATCCAACGATACTCTTCGCTGGATTGGATTATTAACTATCTGGGTACGATCATGCTAGGGCTACTTCTGGCCGTAGGATTTCGCCTAATAGATCTAAGAGGGTTACGACAATTGAATTGGGAAAAAGGATAAAACCTTGGCCGAAGACCATTCGCTAATATACAGATCTGAATAGCTCATTCAAATAAATGTGGCTAATCCTCTCTCGTATAATTTGCCTTAGAAGGGAATTTCTTAATTTTGCGCGAAAATTCGTTTTACATGGAGCATAAAGACAATTTGCTGAGTGTATTGAGCACACTTTTTAGATGGAAGAAGCAACTATTATATGTTTGCTTAATTACCGGAGTAGGAGCTGTAGCCATTACACTTTTAATGGACAATTGGTTTGAATCATCTACCATCTTCTACGCGGCCAGTCCAGACCAGGCTTTACCTAAGCCTGTCGGAGTTGAAGATACCGACCGAAAATACTACGGAGAACCAGAAGATGTTGATCGTATTCTAACAATCTGTGAATCCGGAGCTGTTGCTAATTTTATTATCGACAAGTATAACCTTTACGAGCACTACGATATTGACACCACACATAAGTTGGCAGCTTTTAACGTCATGAAAGCTTTTCGTGGGCATTATGATGTAAAGAAAACCGAGTTTGGTGCCATTGAGTTATCTATGGAAGATAAAGATCCCGTGATGGCTGCCAATATGGTCAACGATGCGAGAGAGAAAGTGGTTAATATTGCTCAAAGCATCATCAAAGGCAATCAGAAACTGGAGATGCAGACAATGACTTCAACCATTGATGAGAAGAATAGATACCTCATTGAAGTTGGAGATAGCATCCAAAATGTACGAGTGAAGTATGGTGTTTATAATACCATTACACAAAGTGAAGGTTTATCCCAGCAAATCTCTAAAGCAGAAGGACTCTTAGCAAGAGAACGTGCCCGGCGAGATATTTTGTCCAAAAAGCGTTTTTCTGGAGTTGGTGACACTCTTGCAATGATTGATGCGGTTATCCGTGGGACAGAAGAGCAAATCACCCGACTCAATCAAATCCTTGACACCTTTAACAAGGGAGTTGCTAAAGTTGAACTACTGGACAAAATGCACGAAGAAGCGAGTGAGCAATTGAGCTTGGATCAGGAACGACTCAAACAATTGGAAGCCATCAATAATTCTTATATCAATACGATATTTTTGGTAGAAGCCGGAGAGATTCCTTTACGAAAATCCCGACCTAAGCGTTCAATCATTTGTCTGGCAGCAGTATTCATAGCCTTCATCCTAAGTGTGATTGCCATATTATTGCTAGACACCTACAAGGACGTTAACTGGCGAGAAATCTATAATGGCCGATAAGCTATCAAGCATATCACCTTCTATTCCGGAGCAAAGCCAATTACTCTTTCGCTGGTTTGCGGGAATTACCTTAGTTAGCATTCTGGGAGGCGTTGCCCTGGATGCGCTATATCTGGCTGCACTACCTGCAGGACTCTTACTAGCCTATGTTACGATTGTAGATTTTCGAAAGGTCTATTTACTCTTATTGGCTTGTATTCCTTTTTCTATTGAGTTTGCGTTTCCAGGTGGCTTAGCTACTGATCTACCTACAGAGCCCTTAATGATCGGTCTTATGGGGGTATACTTTCTCTATGTCTTACGACATGGAAAAGACCTGAACAGTAACTTCATTCGACACCCTTTGACCGTGCTTATACTCCTACATTTACTCTGGGTTTTTGCGACGACAATCACTTCAAGTTTACTTTATGTTTCCGTAAAATTCTCCTTAGCAAAACTATGGTACATCGTTGTCTTTTTCTTTATGACAGGTAGCATTATCAAAACGGAGAAGAATTGGAAAACCGCGTTCTGGGTTGTGCTCATTCCACTTGTGACTACTGTCCTGATCGTAACCGGACGACATGCTACTCATGGATTTTCTTTTGACACCGTAGCCGAAACACTTGGCCCCTTCTATCGCAACCATGTAAATTACGCTGCCCTCCTGGCACTCTTTATTCCATTCGTTTGGTTTGCCCGACAGTGGTATCCAAAAGGTCATCGCTTACGCTGGTTGATCAACGGAATCATCCTACTTTTATTAATAGCTATTCAACTCTCTTATACCCGAACCGCCTATGTCACCCTGGTAATGGCCGTAGGTGCTTTCTTCGTGATTCATTTCAGATTAGTCAAACTCACGCTATTTGCTGCAACGATTGCAGCAGTCCTTGGCTTTGCTTATATGTATCAGAATAACACCTACATGGAGTATGCTCCCGACTTTGAACATACGGTAGTTCATCAACAATTTGACAACCTGGTTGAAGCCACCGTTGCCGGAGAAGACATCTCGACCATGGAACGTTTTTACCGTTGGATCGGAGGCTTTAGAATGATTAAAGAAAGACCAATGACAGGATATGGGCCAGGGAATTTCTACAACTTTTACAAACCTTACACGCTCAATACCTGGCGTACCTACGTTAGCGATAATCCGGAACAATCCAGTATCCATAGTTATTATCTGCTGATGATGGTGGAGCAAGGGTTTCCTGGCATGATCATCTTTATCATTCTCACTTATTATGCTTTAATAAGGGGAGAGCGCGTGTATCATCAATCGCCAAATCAAACTCGTAAAGATCTTGTAATGGCTGCGATGTTATCCCTTATTGTCATTGATGCCTTCCTTTTAATCAATGATATGATCGAAACGGATAAGATGGGGACGTTTTACTTTATCAATCTGGCCTTAATTGTAAATATGGATTTACTGAACAAGAAAACTCTCCAAGCAAAAGAGCCTGCTGCTTAATCCTACTTCATTTTAAGTATAAATTAGAGTAACCAAAAGCCTGCGTACAACGGGAAAAAACTGTTATCATTCTGAATTAGCTGATCAACAGAAGGCTCAACTCTTAATTTTTTATTACTTTCATTGGTATAAGAACTTCAAATCCATGAAAAGTAAAATTCTTTCTCCCTTAGCTATTCTTTTATTTTTTGGGCAATTTGCTTTTAGTCAAAATGCTGAGCAAACCACCCGAAAAGTTCTCAGAGGTACTTTACCTACTAACCAGTACACCCCATCAGAAAAGTATGGCGATGGTTATTTTGAAATCAATACTATACTAGAAGTTCCTTTCTTAGGCGAAGGTCCATTTACTGCTTTTTCCTTGGATTGGGCACAAGCTGGAAATAGTAACCAAGTCCATGCGCTCGAGTATTCTTCTGAAGAGACCTGGTATACGTTACCACTCAACCATCATATTGAAAATCCTTCGGATGCCCAAAAAAGCGAACTGGCTTACCTAACTGCCGGAACAAAAACTTTAAGCCTTAAAATTATCACTACCAGTACTAGTGAGCTAAACTTTGTTGCCCACTTTTTTAATCCTGACCATACCTCCAGTACCTCTGCGGCCAATACGCCAACCCAACGATCACTTATCTGTCCTTGTCCAGAACCTGACTTCCAGGATCGGGGAGAATGGTGTCCTAATGGTAATTGTCCTCCGAATCCTTCTCCTAGCATGACTAGTGTAAAGTTTTTGATTGTACACCATTCCGCCGGCTCTAACCAATCCAGTGACTGGTCCGCTGTGGTAAGAAGTATCTGGGATTACCATGTTAACACTCTCGGATGGAGTGATGTCGGATATAATTGGCTGGTTGATCCAGCAGGCAATCTTTACGAAGGCCGGGGACAAGGAGTATTAGGTGCGCATTTCTGTGGTACCAACTCACAAACGATGGGCGTCTGCATGATCGGCACTTACACTAATGTTGAGCCACAGGATACGGCCGTTCAGACCCTAACAAAAATGCTTGCCTGGAACAGCTGCGAAGAAAATATAGACCCGCTGGGCTCCGGTAATCACAGCAGTTCAGGATTAACATTAGATCGAATTTCGGGGCATCGTGATGGCTGTGCTACGGAGTGTCCGGGAGAAGCCTTTTACCCTACGCTTACAGATGTTCGCCAGGCGGTAGCAGATTATATTGAAGAGCAGTGCACACCTTTAGTTGTTGATATGTTAGTGGATACCATTTTTACAAACGTTGATCCGATAATTGCAGGAGAGGAAATGCTCCTACGTTGTCGAATCACGAACAATAGCAACATTGAAATCGAAAACATTCAGGTACAATACCAAATTGATGGGACAACGCTCTACACAGATGTGGTACAGGACCTTAATAGCGGCTCGAGTATAAACTTAACCGAAGCACATACTTTCCCGATGGCAGGAGATTACGAATACTGTATTAAGATTGATGCAATTGACGGAGAGACGGAGCTGGGCAATAATGAATATTGTGGTACACTCCCGGTAGAGATAAACACCTCCATTCAAGAACTTGCTGCGGCGCAAATGTCCATTTTTCCTAATCCTTCAACTGGTGATCTATTCTTGCAAAACCCGAACTCAAAATCCGGGCAAATACAGATTTTCAATACTTTGGGTCAAAGTGTATTGGATACAAATTTAAGTGGACTAGCTACCCAAGCGATTAACCTTAATCAACAGGCAAAAGGCGTTTACATTTTACGTGTGGTCATTGATGGAAAAGCGTTTTTTGAAAAGGTACTTTTAGAATAAAAGTGCAGGCTAGCACTGAAGGAAGTATTCAATACTAACCTGCTGATATATATTAACCGACTTTAAGTACTACATTACCTCGCTTATGTCCTGTATCGACATAACGATGTGCATCAACTGCCTGATCAAGGGAGTATCGTTTATCAATAATCACCCGAAAATTTCCGGATTCAATAATGAGGAATAATTCCTCAAGTAATTTTTTTAATTCGCCGGCGGGCCGTAGGCCTGTCGCTGAAAACTTTGCCTGCTTACTTCCAAAGACAGTAGTAAAAAGCACGGACCAAAGTAACTTTAGTGATAGTACAGGAGAGATGAAAACACCTCCGGGTTTTAAAACAGATTTAGCTTTCTGAAAAGTACTTTTACCTACCGTATCGTAGATGATATCGTATTGTTGACTTTCTTTGGTAAAATCAAAAGTGGTATAATCAATCACTCTATCTGCACCTAGTTTTCTTACCATTGCTATATTATTCGGTCCACAGACTCCGGTTACCTCCGCTCCATAAAATCGTGCGATTTGTACAGCAGCCGTTCCTAAGCTACCGGAAGCGCCATTGATTAGTACTTTCATACCGGGACGTACACGACTAACTTCTCTCAAGAAGTTCAACGAAGTTAAGGGGCCATCACATAAGGTAGCTGCTTCTTCAAAACTTAAGTTGGCAGGCTTAACGGCGATTACGCCATCTTCCGCTACTGTCAAATATTCTGCATTTGCACTAAAGCTCACCCCGGTTTCACCAAAAACTTCGTCTCCTTTACGAAAACCAATTACCTGGTCTCCAATCGCTTCTACTATTCCGGAGAAGCCTGTCCCAATCACCGGAATCTTAGGTTTGTTAAAACCTAAAAAGAAGCGGCTAATATATGGATCAGCCTTACGCATCATAGTATCCGCAGCAGTAACGGTAGTCGCTATGACTTTGATTAATATTTCATTGGCTTTAGGAACAGGCCTTTGGATACTTTTTACTTTTAGCACACTGGGAGCGCCATAACCTGTTACGATAACTGCTTTCATTGCTGGAGTGGTATTCATAAAAATAGTATTGAGAGCATGTTTAAAGCTTAACAATTGCTCTTAGGTGAATAATACGAAGGTCACCCTTCATTTCTTTTGATATACCAAAGGTAGATGTATACAGCACTCCAGTCGTTCGGGATTATAAATCCGAACGTATTTAGGATCGAAGGCTTTTCCAGTATTTACTTGGGGTAACTCCTTCTGATTTTTTGAAGAAGGTATTGAATACCGTTTTTGAATTGAATCCACTATCGTAAGCTAAGGCAAGAATCGTTAGATTCTGATTAGTAGGATCAGCAGCTTTTGCTTTAAAGGATATGAGGCGATAGGAGTTTATATACTCTGAAAAATTTTTGTCGAAACCTTCATTCAACAACTGGGAAAGTTGATTTGCAGATAAGCCCATTTGTTCTGCAAGTGATCTGAGGGTGAGTCCCGGGTCAAGGTAAGGTTTTTCCTCAGCCATATGTTTTTCCAGGGCCTGTCGATTTTTTTTGAGCTCAGCCGGCGTAAACAAAGTCTTTTTGTATTTCCTCGGAGTGGGATCAGTGGTCGTTGAGGATCCTAGAATAAGCTTCATTAACTCCTGAAAACGACTAAGCTCGCGGAGCGGTTTTAAAATAGGCTCGATATTTAGGTATACCATCATAGGTAAACGATATTCAATACCCTTTCCGATCATTGATAAGGCTTCTTCTTCGTTGCCGAGTAACGCATGGCAGTTGATCAGCATATTAATCGCCCTTTCCATTTTGTCTGACTGTAAGGCATCCTCTAAAACTTTGATCCCGGCTTTTGCTGTACTAACATCTCCTATCGCGGCAGCTGACATCGTCATTCCTCCTATCTTCGTCAGGTCATCATCATCCGGTAATTGCTTAAAAAGCGCTAATGCCTCTTCCGCTTTCCCCATTAAGATTAGAGTCTGGCCTTGGTATAATGGAGAAGCCATAAATTTGGGGTTAAGCCGAAGGCTGGATTTGAAATTTTCAATCGCTAATTCATAATTCCCCGCAGCATAATTCAAGAACCCTTTGATATGAAAGTTAATCCCGGAGAAAGGATCGATTTGCATAGCAGTATCGATATAATTTAACGCAGCTTTGATTTTACCTTCCGCACTTAGGGTCGATGCCATTGATTGATAATACTCAACTGTCGGTCGGATTTCGCGGGCATTATTCAGATGTATATAAGTCTGCGGTAAATCCCAATCTTGCAAAAATGAAATATAGGAAAGATTCAGTTGACAATCCGGTAGTGACTCATCTATTTCTATGGCTTTATCAAGATGCGGTTTACCTTTCATAAAAGCTTCCTGCGCAGGTATTAACCCAATCGTACCTAATAAGGTATAAGCCAAGTGAATACCGATATGTGCCAATGCGTAATCAGGTTGATCCTTAATTAATTCCTGAAAAATTATCATCCCCATTTGCATTTCCTCTGGGGTCATCTTCAACAAGTGGTATCTCCCTTGTAAATATCGTTTGTAAGCATCAACAGAAACGGCAGGGGCTTTCACCAATTGATCGGCAAGTTCAAAGTGTCCCAGATACTCTCGCAGACGATCAGCAATGAGTAAGCTGATTTCATCTTGTACCGCAAAAATATCATCAAGAGCGCGATCGAAAGTTTCAGACCAAAAATGAACATCATTCTCGACATCAATTAACTGAGCAGTAATCCGCATTTTATTCCCTGCGAGTCGGATACTTCCTTCAAGGATCGTGGAGACCTTAAGTTGGCTGGCCACTTCAGCTATAGAGACTTGTTTGTTTTTAAAGAAAAAAGACGAGGTCCGGGAAGTTACTTTAAGCTCTTCGATTTTAGTAAGTGCATTAATAATTTCTTCTGTCATCCCATCCGTAAAATATTCATTCTCCGGATCGGGGCTACGATTAACAAAAGGAAGAACCGCAATCGTTTTGGAAAGGCGCTTACCTTTTCCTTGTAGCTCATTTGCCTCGGGGATTGGAATCCCCTGATTTGCAATCGCATATAAAGTGATCGGGTATTGAACATTCTTAAATTCAAAGTCTCCGAGTGATTGTGTTAGAATCCCGGGGTGGTTTTTTAGTTCATCATTTAGCTTTCCAGAAATAAGAATAGCGCCAGGTACACTCATGCTTTCTATGCGAGATGCCACGTTGACACTATCTCCATAGATTTCTGTGCCATCAAAGACAATATCCCCCACATGAATTCCAATTCGTAAAGGTACAACAGGTTCTTCTTGTAGTAACCTTTGAAGGGCTATTGCACAGTTTATCGCTTCTACTCCACTCTGAAACAAACTCAAAGTACCATCTCCAAAGTATTGGATAATTTCACCTGTATGCTTGGCATGTGTATTCTCGAACACCTCCCGATGTCGGGCACGAATCTGCATCGCTAATCCTTCATCCTTTTGCATCAAAGCGGTATAGCCTACTATATCCGTAAACATAATAGCCGCTAAACGTCTAGAAGAAACATCATTTTTCATAAAACAAAAGCCTTAGTACTTTCTATAATTATTTCAACTGATTGGCCACAGGTGAAGATAAATAATGAGGTTAGTAAAGTAGGAATAAGTAATTGATAATTATTAGCTTTTTACTATCTTTAATATCGAATTAAAGATCACGTCAATTACGCAGAGCAAATCCTGCTACTGTTAGTTTATCCTTCACGCATTAATATTTAAGAGCATAATACATTTGGATTCCCTCCAGAGTAACGCTTCATCTATTTAATAACCAAAATCAAATGAAAAATGAAAAAAGTATTAAAAATCTTAGGCTTTGTCCTACTTGGTATTATTGCCATTATCGGAATTGGATTTCTCTATATCAACGCTAGTGATATTCCTTCTTATGCTACCGCAGACTTCGAATACAAAGCAGAATCGTCACCAGAAGCCGTTGCAAGAGGGGAAAAATTAGCAAGTATGCTTTGCGCCGGCTGTCATATGAATACCAAAACTCAATCCCTAACAGGAACGATTATGGCAGATGCCCCACCGGAATTTGGTAAAATCTATGCGCCTAATATTACACAAGATAAAACGCATGGAATCGGAAACTGGACAGATGCAGAAATCGTCTATCTACTTCGGACAGGTATCAAAAGAGATGGTCAGTACGCTCCTCCTTATATGGCAAAGTTACCCAACATGGCGGATGAAGACATTAATGCGATTGTTGCTTTCCTGCGATCAGATCATCCTTTGGTAAGAGCAGACGCAACGCCTGATCAAGCTTGCGAACCTTCGTTTTTGACCAAAGCTTTGAGCCGTGTCGCTTTCCTTCCCTTTTCAATGCCTGAAGCGGCCATCCCTATGCCTGACACTTCGGACATGTTAGAACTGGGTCGTTATTTAGCTCATAACCTGGATTGCTTCTCTTGTCATTCTGCAGATTTCAAGTCTAATAACTTTTTGGAACCTGAAAAAAGTGTTGGATACTTCGCTGGAGGTAACAAACCGCTGGACAAACAAGGTCGAGTAATGCTTACTTCAAATATTACCCCTCACCCTGAAACAGGTATCGGCAACTGGTCGGAAGATCAATTCGTAAAGGCTGTTAAATATGGCATCAAAGAAGGAGGCACTGCATTGCAGTACCCCATGTTTCCTTACGCTCAATTGACGGATAAGGAAGCGAAAGCCATTTTTCAATACTTACAAACTATTCCTCCTATCGAAAATGCGGTGCAAAGGTCGGTTTATAACTGATTAAAGTTTCAACAACCAAGAGGCCATGAGAACAAATATTATCTTTTTGTTCTCATGGTCCTCCTTTCTCATTTGTCTGCTCTCTTATGTTATTCATGCTAAAAAAATAACCGTTTAGCATTCCCTTGTTAAAATTTATTCGCATCCGTCGATAATTTCCTATTTTTAGGAACCTTCCAGTAAACAAACAAATCGAGGCTTGTTAGACAAAAGCAGTCTCACCACATTTTCTGTCAAATCTTAAACCCTGATATCATGGCAACATTCAATTTAAAAATCAATAATGAATCTCATCAGGTCGATGCTGATCCTGACACGCCCATTTTATGGGTACTCCGAGATAATCTCGGATTAGTTGGAACAAAATACGGTTGCGGAATCGGCCAATGCGGAGCATGTACTGTTCATCTAGATGGAGTTGCAATGCGTTCTTGCTCCATCCCAATATCTGCGCTTGAAGGAAAGTCAATTACAACTATTGAAGGCCTATCTGCAGATGCAAACCACCCTTTACAAGAAGCATGGCGACAGCACGATGTACCACAATGTGGTTATTGCCAAGCCGGACAAATTATGAATGCAGCTTCTCTTCTTAGTAATAATGCTAATCCAAGCGATGCGGATATCGACCAGGCTATGCAGGGCAACCTCTGTCGTTGCGGGACCTATACCCGAATCAAAGCAGCTATCAAAACTGCTTCGAAATTATCCTAATCCCTTTTTCATCGCATTAAAATTATTATCATGAAATTGATTACCACTAAACATAATAGAAGATCTTTTTTAAAAGTATCGACTGCAGCTGGAGGAGGTATGATGCTTGGCTTCAGTTGGTTTGCAGGTTGCAAGCCTGCTACCGTAGAAGAAGCAGCTAAAGCCGTTCCTTCCACCTGGTACGATATGAATTCTTACATTAAAATCGGAGATACCGGACTCGTAACGATTATGTCTCCTAACCCTGAAATTGGACAAAACGTCAAAACTTCAATGCCTATGCTTATTGCGGAAGAGCTTGATGTACCGTGGAGAGACGTAGTTGTTGAACAGGCAGGCTTAAATACCGAATGGTACACCCGGCAGGTAGCTGGAGGTAGCCAGTCTATCCGACAAGGCTGGGAAAGTCTCCGAATGGCCGGTGCAACCGCTAAGCAAATGCTTAAAAATGCGGCAGCAAAAAAATGGGGTGTTGATGCAGCAGAACTAACTGCCTCCGATGGTATGATTACTAACGCAAAAGGAGAATCAATTGGCTATGGCGAAATTGCAGGAGAAGCAGCTACTTTAGAAGTTCCGGAAACAGTGCCTTTAAAAGATGTCAAAGACTTTAAAATTATTGGCCACGATACACCAAATGTTGACATCGATAATATTATTACCGGCAAACCGCTTTTCGGTTTAGATACTCAAAAGGAAGGAATGAAATTCGCTACGGTGATTCGCCCTCCATCTTTTGGTCAAAAACTGATCTCTTTCGACGATAGTGACGCATTAAAAATTAATGGTGTTGAGGCCATTTATCAAATGCGTGTTCCTTTAAAAGAAGGACGCGAAGTAGATAAAATTGCCATCGTTGCTTCTTCTACCTGGGCTGCTATGAAAGGTCAAAAAGCAATCAAGGCAGTATGGGAGGCCGATACTCCTGCCGAAAATACGGTGGACCATGACAAACAAATGGTAGATGTGATTGGTACTTTAACCAAAGAACCTGTACGCCGTAATGGAAATCCGGAAAAAGCTTTTGAAGCTGCTGATGAGATACTAGAACGTACTTACGAAGCGCCCTTCCTTCCGCACAATTGTATGGAACCCATGAACTTCTTCGCTGATGTCAATGGTCCAACGATTGAACTCCTCGGCCCAATACAAACTCCTCAATGGACACGCTCCCGTGTAGTGGACCTACTGGGAATGGTGGAAAAAACCGGAGATGAAGAAAAAGACAAAGCGGCTTACGAAGAAGCATTCAAAAAAGTAAATCTTCAAATGTCCCGAATGGGCGGTGGCTTTGGTCGTCGACTTTATGGTGATTTTGTAATTGAAGCGGCGCAAATCTCTAAGCTAGCAAAGGCTCCGATTAAGGTTGTTTTCACTAGAGAAGATGATATGCTCGCAGGTACTTATCGCCCTTCGACGAAGTACAGAATCCGAGCAGCCATTAAGGACAATAAAGTTACTGCTTATCACTTAAGTGAAGCAGGCGTAAATGGAAATATGTGGGATGCCCTCGCTGATGGTTTTCCCGCAGGAGCGATTGAGGATTATCGCGTAGATCGTCATGCAGTATCCAGTAATATTACAACTGGCGCCTGGCGCGCACCATATACCAATTTCTTGGCTTCCGCAGAGCAAAGCTTCTTTGATGAGTTGGCAGAAAAACTTGGTCAGGACGCCGTTCAAATGCGTTTAGATCTGTTAGAGAAGGCTGTTGAAAATTATGCAAAACATGCTAAGATTGATGCAGATCTTGAGGACGAAAAGAAAAAAGGAATCGAGCCTAAAACCGAGGAACAAATCGCAGCACTCAAAAAGGATCTGCTACCTAAAGGAAACTATGAACCAGAAAAGTTCATCGGCGTAATTAAACTAGCTGCGGAAAAATCTGGCTGGGGTAAAGCTGGTGCTGGCGTTCATCAGGGTTTTAGTGTTTTTTATTCTCATAATACTTACGTCGCTGAAGTGGCGGACATGGTTATGGAAAATGGAAAACCTGTTATTAAAAAGATGACTTGTGCAGTTGATTGCGGTATTGTTGTTAATCCAATTGCTGCCAAGAATCAGGTAGAAGGTGGAATCATTGACGGTATTGGACACTCTATGTTTGCAGACTTTAGTTTCGAAGATGGAAAAGCCATACATAGTAACTTTAATACTTATCGAATGATTCGAATGGGTGAAGCACCAGAGGTAGAAGTGCACTTCGTGAAGAATGAAAACAACCCAACGGGCTTGGGTGAACCTTCCTTCCCTCCAGCAGGTGCAGCTGTTGCGAACGCTTTATTTAAAGCATCCGGCGAGCGTCTATACAGCCAACCTTATGTAAAATCTTCCAAGGTATTGGGATAGCACATTAGGCTATATGCTATAACGAATAAGCGGCTTAAGATCATAAATCTTAAGCCGCTTTTCTATTATAGATATTCGCTTACTGAAGTTGTTCAATCCCTAGTAAGTATGTTTTCCAATATTCCAATCTCCTTTTTTAGCGATAAGTTTTTCAGCAGAATCTGCCGCAGCTTTTTCAAGCTGAGTCCCCATACTATCGTTCCATCGGTTAAGGTATCCAAATAGCGCAATCACGCCCATAATCTCTACAATTTCTCCCTCATCCCAATGCTTTCGCATATTCTCAGAGACGGTATCGTCGACGGCGTTAGGCACTTGCGAAGCGGCGATAGCCAGATCAAAGGCTGCCCGCTCAGCGTCAGAAAAAACTTCATGGGTTTTGTACTCCCAGATATTATCCATTTTTTCTTGTTCCGCTCCGTATCGCTCAGCCGCTCGAATGGCATGTGCTTCACAATAACGGCATCCCGTGGTCATGCTCGATAGATAAGCAATCATTCTTTTTAGGGCGCTCGTTACACGTCCTTTGTTTTCCATGACCGCTTGGTTCATTTCCAGGAATGCTTCTGCAATCCTCGGCCGACGCATCATGGTAAATAAACTATTTGGTGTAAAGCCTAAGGTTTCATTATAAAAGTCGACCATTTCCTGTAATTCTGGATTACTATCTCTATCTAAAGGATCAACAAGTGGTTGTTTCATAAAAGTAAATTTTGGTCAAAGATAAAAAAACCGTCATGCTTATTAGCAATGACGGTCTTCTTGGTTTTATATGGTTTAATTTGGCTTCCTTTTCAGAGCCATTCATTTTACAAATTTCCTCGGTTCGCCTGCTCTCGCTCCAGTGCTTCAAAAAGTGCTTTGAAGTTTCCTTTTCCAAACGATTGAGCGCCTTTTCGTTGAATAATCTCAAAAAACATTGTAGGTCTTGCCTGCACTGTTTTGGTGAAAATTTGAAGTAAATACCCTTCATCATCTCTGTCCACTAATACGCCCAACTCTTTCAGGGGTTCAATATCTTCATCAATCTCTCCTACCCGGTCTAACAAAGTATCATAATAGGTCGCCGGCACTCTCAAAAATTCCACACCACGATCTCTTAAATCTCGTACAGTTTCTACAATATTATCTGTAGCAACCGCAATATGCTGAACTCCGGCCGTTCCGTAAAACTCTAAGTACTCATCAACTTGCGACTTCTTTAATCCTGGAGCAGGTTCATTAATCGGAAACTTAATTCGGCCGTTCCCATTACTCATCACCTTACTCATCAAAGCACTGTACTCTGTGGATATATCTTTGTCGTCAAAAGATAGAATCTGAGAGAAGCCCATTACATTTTCATAAAAATCAACCCACTTATTCATCTCGCCTAGCTCTACATTTGCGACCATGTGATCAACATATTTCAAGCCAGTTGGTGCTGGATTATAGCGCGTTTCCCATTTTGTAAACCCTGGAAAAAATACCCCTCCATACTCAGTCCTTTCCACAAAAATATGCTTTGTCTCTCCGTACAAATTAATCCCCGCAGTAATTACCTTTCCGTATTCATCCTCTTCCACTCTTGGTTCGTAATAAGAACTCGCACCTCTTTTCACTACCGCTTCATAAGCTGCCCGTGCATCATCTACCCAAAGCGCAATATGCTTAACACCATCACCATGTTCATCAATATGGCGGCCAATCTCTGTATTCCCTTTTAATGGAGAAGTAAGGATCAAGCGAATTTTCCCTTGTTGAACCACATACGACTCACTATCCCGTCGGCCTGTTTCCAAACCAGCATATGCCAGTGATTGAAAACCAAATGCTGTCTTATAATAATGCGCAGCTTGTTTTGCATTACTCACATAAAGCTCAATATAATCCGTACCTAATAGAGGAAGGAAATCTTGTGCTTGAGCCATTTTTTCTGATACAGTCAGGGTCTTCATATCGTAAAATCAATTTATTTGCCTAAATAATAGTTGTCAAGGCAAATATATGTTTATTCGTTGGTTTAATCCACTTTTGGAATTACTTTAACTAAGAAATAATTTTTATTCTTTGATCTTCCGCCCCGGAAATGGGGTTTCAATTCCAGATAAGCTTAAATATTATCGAAGTTGGTAAAGATTTGATTCATGATACGCTGAAAATGGTCATAATCATCATCACTCAAGCCTTCCCATCCACGGCGGCGGACTTCCTGAGCAATTGGGTTAGCCAGCTCAAATGTTTCTTTTCCTTTTGCCGTCAAGAATATTTTGTACCGTCTTCGATCGTTTTCAAAGCGTTGCCGTTCGACCATCTCCTTTTTGACTAATAAATCAATAATACGGGAAACCGTCGGAGCATTTTTGAAGGAGCCGTTAGCGAGATCTGTTTGGGATATACCATTACGCTGATATAATTCATCAATTATAACCCATTGTTCAGGTGTCAAGTCTACCCCGGCTTTTTTGAAGGCTTGAATAAATTGAAGTTTTATCAAGCGCAAAGTGCGATCGATAAGCGTTCCATAAGCCCTCGATTGTTTTTCCTCAGACATTATAAGTTAAGTTGTAAGCTTAGGCAAATATACCTTTTCCAACGCAGCTACAAAAGCCTCGTTAGCTTCCTGTGTTCCAACACTTACACGAATACAGCCCGGCGCACCAAAATTTCCAACTGGACGGACCATTACACCTTCTTGCAGCATTATTGATTCAAATGATTCTGGGCTGATCTCCGGCTTAATCAAAATGAAATTAGCTTGCGACTTCCAATACTTAACCCCAAGTCGATCCATTTCTCCATAAAGGTATTTACGCCCTTCTTTAACCGTTTTTACGGTAAGTTCTACAAATGCCTTGTCTCCCAAAGCAGCGATCCCAGCCTCTAGCGATAAAGCATCTATCAAAAATGGTTTGCATATCGTATGGATATAATCTGCCAGTTTCTTAGTCGTATAACCATAGCCAATCCGCATCGCTGCGAGACCATACGTTTTTGAAAAGCTATTAACTCCAATAACATTATAGCCTTCCTTTACATAAGGCATAGCCGATACATAGTCTTCCGCATCTGCAAAATGGTAATACACCTCATCCAGAACAACAACTACATGTTCTGGAATTTTTGCCAATAGACGATCAATATCTCCTTTTGGGATATGTGTACCGGTAGGATTATTGGGGCTTGTTAAAAAGATAATACGCGTTTTATCATTGATAGCCGCAATAATATTATCTACATCAAGTTGAAAATTCGGCGCTAAAAGTGGTACATCCACTACTTTTGATCCACACCAGCTTGAAAACATATCATAGGGCTTAAAACACGGGTTTGAAACGATCACTTCGCAACCTACTCCAGCAAAAGCTCTCGCAATATGGTCTATAATCTCTGAACCACTACTTGCTCCTATAAACTGACTTTCATCAATTGCTTCCTCATAAAAGTTATACAATGCTGACCTTAAGCGTTTATCTGTACGGTCCGGATAGATGTGTAAGTTTTCTAGATGGTTTTTAATGGCTTCAACAGCCTTCGGAGAAGCTCCAATTGGATTTTCATTGGAGGAGAGCTTATAAATTTTTGATTTATTTGTCTTTATCTCATCTATCGTTTTGCCTCCTTTATAAGGTTCTGCAACTTCTAAATAGTCCTTAAACAGGGAAACTGGCTTATTTTGGTCAGTCATAATTAGTTTAATTTGGTAATATTTGGTTTAAACATAAAAGCGGCAGCAAATTTACAAACTTATCCTGCTTCGCTTAATTCTTTGCTACCTAATCTGGCAAGAAGTAAAACATTAAACACTCACATAAGTTGAACCCTAAGGCAAATATCAACGTAAAAGTAATCAGCTGCATCTAGGCTCTTTCCATAAGAAAGCATAACTTTGCGGCACATTTAACTTTAACCAAATATTAAATCAAGTAACTACCATGTCCAATCAAAAGATTAACCTACAGCCAGCCGCGCTGGTGGAAAGTACTATTCGAAGAGATCAAGGACAGCTAAGCAGCACCGGCGCCTTGGTCGTAAAAACCGGCAGATTTACCGGTAGATCACCTAAAGATCGTTTTATCGTCAAAGATAGCATCACAGAAAACACAGTAGATTGGGGAACAATAAACATCCCGATTGAAGCAAGTAGTTTTGACGCTCTTTTTGATAAAATGATTGCCTATAAAGATGGTCTTTCTGAAATTTATGTCAGAGATGCTTATGCTTGCGCAAATCCGAATTATCGTCTTAACATCAGAGTCCATACGGAGTTCCCCTGGCAAAACCTTTTTGCCTACAATATGTTTCTCCGTCCTACTGAAAAAGACTTAAAAAACTTTGAACCGGAGTGGGAAGTTTTTGCATTCCCTAACGTAAAAGCAGATCCAAAAGAGCATAAGACTCGACAGGAAAACTTTGCGATTATCAACTTCAGCAAAAAGGCAATTATTATTGGGGGAACAGCTTATACCGGAGAAATCAAAAAAGGAATTTTTTCTGTTCTTAATTATTTACTGCCTTTACAAAATGGGGTACTCCCAATGCACTGTTCTGCCAACACCGGATCTGATGGGGATACAGCTTTGTTTTTTGGCCTTTCTGGTACTGGTAAAACAACCTTATCGAATGACCCTGAGCGTCGCTTAATTGGTGATGACGAACATGGCTGGTCAAAAGAAAGTGTATTTAATTTTGAAGGCGGATGCTACGCAAAAACAATTGATCTTTCTTCTAATAAAGAGCCTCAAATCTTTAATGCGATTAAATTTGGTGCCCTTCTCGAAAACGTAGGCTTCGAAGAGGATGGCTCTACAGTGGACTATTCAGATGTGGATATTACTCAGAACACCCGAGTAAGTTATCCTATCTATCACATTGACAATATCATGTTCAAATCCCGGGGTGATCTCCCTGAGAATATTTTCTTTTTGACTTGTGATGCCTTCGGCGTATTGCCTCCGATCAGCCGACTAACGCCGGAGCAGGCAATGTACCACTTCATCAGTGGTTATACCGCAAAAATCGCCGGAACGGAAGATGGTATCAACGAGCCAGAAGCTACATTCTCTGCTTGCTTTGGAGCACCTTTCTTACCATTACACCCAACCCAATATGCGGATTTACTTGGTGAAAAAATCAAAAAAGGAAGTCGCACAGGTGATGGAACCATCAATGTTTGGTTGGTGAATACAGGCTGGACCGGTGGTGCTTATGGAGAAGGTAGCAGAATCGAACTTAGCTATACTCGTGCAATGATTAAGGCAGCACTTACTGGCGCGTTAAACAAAGTGGATTATCAAACGCACCCCGTTTTTGGTTTAGAAATTCCAAAGACTTGTCCGGATGTACCGAATGCAGTTCTTAATCCAAGAGATACCTGGAGAAACGAAGAAGATTATGATAAAATGGCGGAAGACCTTGCGCTACGTTTTATCAAAAACTTCCAGAAATATGCGGAAAAAGCATCGGATGCGATCAAAGCAGCCAGCCCTACTCCGACTAGCGTTAAACGATAAAACATACTTAGAGCACCTTCCAGAAACATTCTAACCTGGAAGGTGTTTTATTTTTTCTTGAAGATCTTAACCAGAACCAATGTCCAAAGAAGCATTTCTAGTAGGCGGCATCCGTACCGCCTTTGGTAAATTCAAAGGGAGCCTTTCTACGATAAGAACAGATGATTTAGCCGCAGTTCCAATCAAAGCACTAGTCGAAAAATTTGCTAACATTCCAATGGATGCCTATGATGAAGTTATCCTAGGCTGTGCCAATCAGGCTGGCGAAGATAACCGTAATGTAGCACGAATGGCCCTTCTTTTAGCAGGCCTTCCCTGGAGTGTTCCGGGCGAAACCGTCAACCGACTTTGTGCATCTGGTATGTCTGCAGTTATCCACGCCAATCGGGCAATTAAGGCTGGTGACGGAGATTTATTTATCTCCGGAGGTATTGAACACATGACTCGAGGGCCTTGGGTAATCTCAAAAGTTTCTTCGGCCTTTGGACGCGATGCTCAAATGCACGATAGTAGTTTTGGATGGCGTTTTGTGAATAAAAAAATGAAGGAGCTATATGGTACAGATGGTATGGGTACCACAGCAGAAAACTTAGCAGAGATGTATAGCATCTCTCGGGAAGACCAAGATCAATTTGCTTACTGGTCACAAATGAAAGCCGCTGCCGCTCAGGCATCAGGGCGATTGGCAGAAGAAATTACTGCAGTTTCTATTCCTCAACGAAAGGCGGATCCTCTTCTTTTTGACCAGGATGAATTTATAAAGCCAAAAACAACTACGGAAATCCTGGCTAAACTCCGCCCTGCTTTCAAAAAGATAGAAGATGGTGGAAGTGTAACCGCTGGAAATGCTTCAGGCTTAAATGATGGGGCCGCAGCAGTATTGATTGCTTCAGAGGATGCTGTCAAAAGTTATGACTTGAAACCGTTGGCTCGAATTATTAGCTCTGCAGTTGTTGGTGTTGAACCACGGATCATGGGCATTGGCCCGGTCGGTGCCTCTCAAAAAGCACTTAAGAAAGCAGGCCTTACTCTAGAGGATATCGGTGTCATTGAACTCAATGAGGCTTTTGCAGCACAAGCATTAGCTTGTACACGAGCCTTAGGTATTGCAGATAATGACCCTCGAATAAATCCGAATGGTGGAGCAATTGCCATTGGACATCCCTTAGGCGTTTCAGGAACTAGAATTCTTCACACGGCTGCGCTCGAATTACACAAACGAAAGGAGAAATATGCCTTAGTTACAATGTGTATCGGAGTTGGGCAAGGTTATGCCACCATACTTGAAAGAACTTAATCCATCTTTTATAATATCAACCTTTTGGCTTATTATCAATTAGTCGTCTAAATAGTTCGAGGCATTAAAGTTTTTTTCTATTTTAATATTTCAAAATAGAAAACCACTATGCCTGACCTTAACCGAAGAGTTTTTCTCCAAAGAAGCACCATTCTTCTGACAGGCGCATACTTCGCCTCTCCAATCCTTGCCTGCACAAATACAAGTAAAAGAAATTTCAGGATGAGTCTGAATCCGGGGGCAATTGGTGTCAGCCTGGATCAAAATGCATTACTTGATGCTGCCAATCGTTATGGTTTCGAAGCTATAGTTCCATTCCCGGAAGAGTTAGCTACCTGGAAAGAATCTACTCAAAAGTCCTTCATCGATAAGATGGCGAAAGCCGATATTATCTGGGGCTCCGCAGGCTTACCCATGGATTTCAGAAAATCAGAGGAGGTTTACGATCAGGGAATAAAAAAACTTCCAAAGCTTTGTCAAGCCTTGCAGCAAATGGGCGTAACTCGTATGAACACCTGGATTATGCCAACGCATAAGACCTTATCATACAGAGAAAATTTTCAGCAGCATGCAAAACGTTTAGGTGAAATAGGTAAAGTCCTCAAGGATTATAATATCCGTTTAGGTTTAGAATATGTAGGACCCAAAACCCTAATGGCTCGAGATCGCTTCCCGTTTCTACATACGATGAAAGAAGTAAAAGAGTTGATTACTGCAACAGAGCAAGACAATATAAAAATCCAGCTAGATAGCTTTCATTGGTATTGTGCAGAAGAAACAGTAGAAGACTTGCTCACTTTGACGAATGATGATATCATTACGGTAGACCTTAATGATGCAACGGCAGGACGAAGTGCAGCTGAGCAGATTGATGGTCAACGACAATTACCTGGTGATTCGGGGCTTGTAGATCTCAAAGCGTTTTTAAATGCGCTAGTTCAAATCGGATATGATGGCCCGATTAGAGCAGAACCTTTTAACAAAGTACTTAATGACATGGATAATGAATCCGCATTAGCGGCGACTTATAGAGCGATGAAAAATAGTTTTGACTTAATCAAATAATTGAAATTTCAATGCAAATAAAAGAACAAGCAAAGGTTTATGATGCAGTCATAGTAGGCTCTGGAGCGGGTGGAGGAATGTCTGCCAAGGTCTTAGCAGATGCTGGACTCAAAGTAGCAATTGTCGAAGCAGGGCCATTCTTCGACCCGAAGGATCCAAAGACTCAAACTCAACTTAAATTCCCCTGGGAATCCCCAAGAAGAGGAGCCAGTACAACACGAGCTTTCGGAGACTTTGACATGTCATGGGGTGACTGGAAAGTTGATGGCGAACCTTATACGACTAAAGAAGGTACTGATTTCTTATGGTGGCGCGCCCGAATGCTTGGTGGACGTACCAATCACTGGGGGCGAATCTCCTTGAGATTTGGACCAAAAGATTTCAAGCATAAAGATGTGGATGGTCTTGGTGACAACTGGCCTATAAGTTATGATGATGTCAAACCTTATTATGACAAACTGGATAAATTAGTTGGCCTTTTTGGCAGTAAGGAAAACTTACCCAATGAACCTGACGGTTATTTTCTGCCTCCACCAAAACCAAGGCTTCACGAGCTTTATTATATCAAAGGTGCAAAAAAGGCAGGCGTTACGGTCATTCCTTCTCGTTTGTCGATCCTGACTAAACGAATTAACAAAGATCGTGGGGTATGTTTTTATTGTGGGCAATGTAATCGCTCTTGCCAGGCTTATGCTGACTTCTCATCAGGATCTTGTCTAATCTTCCCAGCCCAACAAAATGGCGGGCAGATCGACCTTTACAATAACTGTATGGTTCGTACAGTGACAACGAACGATGAAGGGAAAGCAACAGGTGTATCCTACATCAATAAGGAAGATCGTCAGGAATATCAAATCAAGGGGCGCGTAGTAGTACTTGGAGCCTCTGCTTGTAGTTCTGCCAGGATCCTAATGAACTCCAAAAGCAAACAACATCCTAATGGATTAGGAAACAGTAGTGATGTCGTCGGTCGATATTTACATGACTCTACCGGAGCCAGCAGACAAGCATTTATCCCTGAGTTGATGAATCGTAAGACTTATAACGAAGATGGCGTTGGTGGTATGCATGTCTATTCTCCCTGGTGGCTGGACAACAAAAACCTTGGATTCCCAAGAGGGTATCATATTGAAGTCTGGGGCGGCATGAGTATGCCATCCTATGGATTTGGATTTAATGCCTCTGCACTTAATGAATATGTAGGCGGATCAGTTGGTGGTTATGGCACTAAATTGCGGGAAGATGTAAAACGATTTTATGGCTCTGTGATTGGCTTGGGAGGACGAGGAGAAGCTATCGCCAGACATGAAAACCGTTGTGAAATTGACCCTAACGTAGTAGATCAATTCGGTATTCCTGTACTCCGATTTGATTATAAATGGTCAGACTACGAACGTTTACAGGCTAAGCATATGCAAGAAACCTTTGAAGAAATTTTTCATTCTATGGGCGCTAAGCCATTAGGAGATATGCCTTCAAAGGAACAAGATTACGGATTAGCTAAACCTGGCCAAATCATCCATGAAGTTGGTACAACAAGAATGGGTGATGATCCGAAAACATCCGTTACGAATAGCTTCCAGCAGTTACATGACGCGGAAAATGTTTTTGTAGTGGACGCTGGACCTTTCGTCTCTCAAGCAGATAAAAACTGTACCTGGACAATCATGGCCCTTTCATGGCGTGCTTCTGATTATATTGTTGATCAACTTAAAAAACAAAATATCTAATGGATAGAAGAGATACCTTAAAGACTTTACTCGTCGGAACCGTAGGTGGCGCAACACTAGGAACCATTGGGTGTAAAACAGAATCAAAAGAGCCGGTCAAATCCAATACACCAACTACTGGTGATTATGGTCGAACCCCCTCTGAAAAAGACTGGGATGAAAAAGTATTTGCAGATACGTTTCTGAATGAACAGGAGTTAGAAAGCATTGCGGTGCTTTGCGATATTATCTTGCCGCCTACCCCTACTGCTGGTTCTGCTACAGAGGCGAAAGTCCCTGAGTTTATTGAGTTTATTGTCAAGGACTTACCAAGTCACCAAGTGCCTCTACGAGGTGGATTAATGTGGTTAAATACAGAGTCTAATAAACGCTTCAACAAGGTTTTCAAAGACGCCAGCTCAGCGCAACAAATAGAAATCATCGAGGATATTGCTTACCCGGACCCTGAAGGCAAAAAGCCAGAAATGGGCCCCGGAATTTCCTTTTTTGATCGAATGCGTAACCTAACCTTAACCGGATATTATACTACCAGAATGGGATTTGATGACCTTGGATACAAAGGAAATAGTCCTAATGTTTGGGACGGTGTACCAGATGAAGTTCTAAAGGATCTTGATGTCGCATATGATCCGGAGTGGACAGCAAAATGTATAGATCAGAGCAAACGTGAGACAATTGCAGAATGGGATAATGATGGTAATTTGATTAACTAGCGTAGCTCTTTATTGGACTGATTTTTGATTTTTTTCATAGTACAACTGAAGCAGCTAGTCTAAAAGAAGGAATATTTGTCAAACGTCAAGCGTTTATAGGGCAAATAATTTTTTCACCTTTTAATCCTTTGATCTATGGAAATAAAAATCGAGGCCGCTTGGAAGTTGAAGGCCAGTCAAATTGAATTAATCAAGAAAAAGTTAAATAAGCTCGTGACTTTTTATGATCGAGTAATCAAAGCTGAGGTATTCCTAAAAGACAAAGAAAGTGTCGGTACTGAAGATAAAGTTGCCGAAATAAAACTGCTCCTGCCCGGACCAGATCTTTTCGCAGAAAGCTCCTGCGACAGCCACGAAAAAGCTATTGTCGAATGTACTGAAAAACTACGTAGACAAATTATTAAGCGCAAAGGCAAAATGGCCAGAAGAGCTTAATTTCAGCCTTTTTGAAAAACCACCATGTTTAAGTTTAAACATGGTGGTTTTTTTATGTAATCTGTTGTATTATCTTCCGCTTCGACCAAAATTAAACCCTCTCCAATCTCCACCTAACTCGTTCAAAATCAGCAAATAGCGTAAAAAGTAAATGAAAAACAATAGTTTTTCAAAAAAATAGCCTGTCACGGCTGGCCTTGGCTCGTTTTTAGCTTATTCAATGCTAAACACAAATTCCAATGGTTCTAAACAAAAAAAAACTCGTTCACTCAGAACAAACCTATGATGAGCCTTCATTTCATGTGGTTTATCTAGGTGAAAATGGCTTCCCTATTGGTTTTGGAGCTATTCAAAAAATGATCCTAATAAGCAAAGCGCTTATTTCAGAAGGAGCTGCGGTCAGTGTGATCAATCGTAAGGGTAAGTTTACACCTGGACAAACAGTAGAAGTTGACACAGAAGGTTTCTACGAAGGGATTCATTATATATATACTTCTAATGACATTTATCGTCCAAATAGTTTTTTAGCAAGGAACTTGCAAAAAATCAAAGGGAGCTATAGAGAGTTCCAATATCTAAGAAAAATAAAAAAGGAAGGAAAACTTGATGCTGCTATAGTCTCATGCTATGGCTTTGTTCATGTTCTACTGTATAAGCTTTACGCTTCACTACTAGGCTTTCCAATTGTATACAATTATGTAGAGATGGCCCGAGTCTTAAACACCAGAAACGGGTTCTTCACCAAGGTCAATGATTATCTATTTGAGAAATTACTAATTCCTGCAATGGATGGTGCATTTCCAATTAGCGAGGTCTTAATCAAGCAATTTGAAAAAATCGCTCCCGGTAAAAAATGGTTAAAAATTCCGATAATCGGCGAGTTTGACAAATTCGATATTGAAGCTACAAAACCGCAAAGAGACTACTTTGCTTATTGTGGTGCATTAGCTTACCAGCAGGTAATCGAGTTTACCTTGAAAGCTTATGATCAATTACCAAAAGATAATCCGGTTGACATTCATCTGATTTTGGGTGGAGGGACAGACGATGATTATAATAAGCTATTAAACTTTATCCGAACACTTAATAAAGGTGATCAGGTAAAGGTTTTCCGAAATGTTCGCCACAGTGAAATTCCGAAGCATTACAAGCCTGCTAAAGCATTACTTATTCCACTAAGGGATACCTTGCAAGATGCTGCACGATTTCCTCATAAAATTGCGGAGTACGTCGCATCTGGGAATCCAATGATCAGTACCAACTTTGGAGAAGTTGCCCACTATTTCAAGGATGGAGAAAATGCTTTGATTGCTGAGGGCTATGATGAAAAATTATTCGCAGAAAAAATGAAATTCATTTTGGACCATCCCGACAAAGCAAAAGTAATCGGTCAACGAGGAAAAGCGCTTGGCCTCAACACTTTTAATCATTTTACGTATGGTCCTAAAATTCTGGACTTCTTAAAATCGCTTAAATAAAACAGGATTAAGAATGTCCAAAAAACGAATCGCCATATTTGGAGTTAAGTACTTTCCCGCAAGAGGAGGTACAAGTCGTGTGGTAGAAAATCTATTAAGCGATTTGCGGGAGCATTATGACTTTACAATCTATTGTTATAAACACCCGGAAGCATCGGCACATATGGAAGGTGTAAAAACTATTCAATTTGCTGAAATCCCAATTAAAGGCTTTGGTGTTTTTCTATACTATCTCCGATGTTGCTTCCATATTCTCTGGAACAATGATTACGATTTAATCCATTTGCATAAAACAGATGGTGCTTTCTTTCTTCCACTATTGTCCTTAAAGTATAAGGTAATTGCTACTTCACATGCGCTTCCTTATCTGAATGAAAAGTGGTCCGCACTTGGCAAGTTATACTTTCGGATAACCGAATGGTTATTCATGCACTCAAAAGCAGTATTGACTGCGATTGCAAAAACTCAAGTTGCCTACTTTGAAGCTGCTTACGATCGCCCCGTTAGATTTATTCCAAATGGCATACACTTGCCAGAGGAAGTGGATCCTAGCAAAGCAGATCAAATACTAAATCCATTGGGTATTCAAGGAGAATATTTATTCTTTGCTGCCAGAAGGGTAATCCCTCTCAAGGGTTGTCACACCTTTATTAAGGCACTACAAAAGTTAAAGTACCAGGGGCCGATAGTCATCGCTGGCGAACTTGACCAGCTTCCTCATTATACTAAAGAACTTCGAAAACTTTCAGAAGGTCTAAATATCCATTTCGTTGGTTACGTAGCTGGCATGGACAAACTTAATGCTTTACTAAATAGAGCGAAGTATTTCATTTTCCCTTCAGAACTGGAAGGAATGTCTATGATGTTGCTCGAAGCTGGTTGTCTTGGTACGCCAATGATATGTAGTGATATCCCTCAGAATCTAGCGGTACTTAGCTCCAAAGAAGTCCTTTATTTTGAATCAAAAAATGTAGAAGACCTGGTAGAGAAACTACAATGGGCCTTAAACAATGAAGGCAAAATGCAGGCACTAGCTCAACAGACCAAACGTACTATTGAGCAAAACTATACTGTCGACAAAGTCGTCCAGGAATACATCGAACTTTACGAGCAGACGCTTTCTCCAAATAAAATTATCGAAGTTGTTCAATAATTAACTATGAGTTCCTATACAAAAAAGAAAATTATCTCTGTAGTCGCCCCTGTAATTTCAGGACTTGGTGTACATAAATTATTTGCGCCTGGCTACGCAGGACTTGGACAGGTACTTACCTTTCACCGAGTACTTCCTAAGGATAATAAAGATCGAATCCACAATCACCTCAGCTTAGAGATCAGTCCGGAGCAACTAGAGGCAACAATCGCTTTTTATAAAAAAGAAGGATACACATTTGTTTCTCTGGATCAAGTTTATGACCTGCTTCAAAAAGGAGCGACGAACACCAAGTTTGTGGCCTTCACCTTTGATGATGGATATATCGATAATTACACCGTTGCGTATCCGATATTAAAGGCACACAACATTCCTTTTACTATTTATATTACGACCAATTTCCCAGATTATCGAGCTGTATTATGGTGGTATTTATTAGAGGATGCGGTACTCAACCGATCTTCAATCGAATTCACCTGGCAAGGTGTTGAACATAAATACACCTGTGATACTAAAGCTTCAAAGGAATCTACCTTTGATGAAATTCGGACTGTAATTAACCAATCGTTTCGGGTTAATGATTATAAAACTTTACTTAAGGGTGTATTTCAAAAAACAGAAATTCAACTTTACGAGTATTCAAAAAAGTTAGTGTTAAGTTGGGAAGATATTCGAACCTTAAGCGCGGACCCTCTTTGCACAATTGGAGCACACACCGTCAACCATTATCCATTAAGTCAGTTAGAAAAAGAAAAACTGCAATACGAAATTGAAGAATCAAAACATCGCATTGAAAAGCAAATTGTAGATTCCGTAGAGCACTTTGCATATCCTTTTGGAAAACCTACCGAGTCCTCCATAAGGGAATTTGAGATGGTTAAAAATCTTGGCTTTAAAACCGGGGTAACCACCAGAATTGGAAATATTTTTGCACAACATAGATATAAAACTGAATGCCTGCCTCGCATCAGTGTAAACCGCGTGACAACCGAGGATGTGCTTTATTTACAATCCAGTGGTATGTTACCTTTTATTGTACACCGAGGAAAAAAAGTAATTACAAACTAAGAGTATTTAAGTAGATGACAGAGTCAAGCCCTAGAATTACAGTATTTATTCTGACTTATAATCGCGCAAATCTAGTTGAAAGATCCATTAAGAGTGTATTAGCACAAACATTCAAAGACTATGAATTAGTCCTTATTGACAATGGCAGTACAGACGAGACTCAAAAAGTCTTTGACAGATATCGCGACCTGCCAAATGTTAGAACATTTCGAATAGAGGAAAACATCGGTTTTGCTCGTGGCTATAATTTCTGTCTGGACCAAATACAATGCGAATGGTTTTGTAATGTTGGCGATGATGACACTATTACACCAGATGCACTTGAGGTTTTGTTTGGAATCGTGGATGATTTTGACCCCACGATTACTGCAGTTTCTTCTAATGGCTGGGACAGTGCGACAAACGCTGCTTCTGGAATTGGATTATTCGCTGATCAGTACCTATCTCCGAAAGATATCGTCGCCAACTGCGACGGCGACTTTTGGGGAATGACAAAGTCCGAACTTATAGAAGGTAAAAGACTAAACCCTGATATCCCAGGCATGGAAAACACCCTTTGGTATAAGGTCGATGCAGAAGCAAAACGGTACTATATTCACAAGCACTTAATCACTTATTATACGGATCACTCCGGCCCCAGAGAAACTGCAAAGCAAAATGCTGACCTTAAAATAAAAGCAAAACTTTACAAGGAATTACTTACAGAGCCTTTCTTCTGGGAAGTGCTTAAGAAGTATAATACTTCGCAGTTTAGAACGCGTTGCCTGAAAGCTATGCATTATTTGAAAGCAGTCAGAGATTACGATACGAGTAAAGTGTATCAAAAAATGTTGCGTGAAGATCGGCCAGGTTTGAAAGATCGGGTGCATGCGAGTATCATTCGTTTTTTGTCACCAACGATATTGACAAAGTTAGTCTTTTGGAAGCAGCGATTGAAAGCAAGCTAGTATAGCCTATTTATATTTTCTCGATTACTCTTTTTTCTTCCAATAATTTACCGGCCTGTTCGATTATTCGATACTTTAAGCCTGACAATTTAGCGATATGCATCAGGCTATGTTCACCGTCCGAATAGTTTAATATCCAAAGCATCGCCATCTGTAATTGTTTTGCTTCGCTATTACCACCAATCGCTTCATATAGTCCACGTTTTCCCAATTGAGGTTCTCCTTGCGGGTATAAGTTTTTATAGAAAACATTATGCTCAAAAGTGTGGACCACCTCCCGATAAACTTCCAATGCACCTTCCAGATATTCAGGTCGAATCAATTGCAAGTTATCTCCGGAAGTATGATACTCCGGATAGGTTCCAAACTGAGATCTTGTAAGATTTCCGATTGGTAAGTTAAATGCAGGTGCACAAAACTGTCGTTCGTCGTATCCATAAGGAATAAAATTCTGTAGCTTAAACGGCACCCCTAATTTGGTAAATACATACTGTACTACGAAGTCCATCTCACTTGTCCCTCGACGACTTTTCTTATAGGTGAAATCTCCTGCGTCCCCCAGAAGCGAAGCGACTAATCCTCCTCTGATATTTTTCAACTTCGACTGGTTTTTCGCAAGCCAGGTAATTGACCCAATTGTTCCCGGGATAAATACAAAACGGTAGGAAAACCGATTGCGCCGCGTCAGCAGGTATCTTGCTAAGTGCGTTAGCACGCTGACCCCAGAGAGATTATCATTCGCTAGAGATGGATGACAGATGTGAGCTGAAAACAAAATCTCTTCTTGTCTTTCTCCTGGAATATATAATTCTCCATAAGTCAAATGTCCCGGCTCCAGTGTCGAATCAATATAGACTTCATATGTGTCTTCTTCGAGTTGTTGATACTGATTATGCGTAAGGCAAAAGCCCCAGTTTTCTTTGTAGTAGGAAGTGCGATACGGGATAAGGTCTGGTTGTTCTGGCAAAGTATACAAATGATCCTTTAAACTTGCCAGGTCGATTTTCCCGTGAACAGGAATACTATAATTGAGTAGGTGCAGATTATTATCTGCAAAATCTATAATCTTTTCTCCTTTTGAATTTTTAATCCATGCTTCTCTGATATTCCACTCTTTGGGTACTGTCCAGTCCAATACTTTTTCCCCGCTCTTTACTTCATGAACCTGAAGGTCAATATATTCTTGCAGGATGCTTAACGTTTGTCGGACACCATTGCCGGTTATACTTCGGCAGATAGGAAACAATCGCTCGCAAAGTGCAAACAATGAATTTTCTGATGTTGTACTTTTAAGTTTTATTGCGGTGCTCATGGTTCCATTTTCGGTAAACAGGCTGAACGGATCGGCCTTCAAGATAATTGCTAACTCCTTCGTCTAGCGCGTTTCGATAAACGGCCATCGCTTCGCTCATTATTTCAATCGTCAAATCTGTATCTGCTGATTTATGCGCAAAACTATTTACAATATTAGGTGCGACTAATCCTCGCTTAATGCACTCTTGCATGAAAAGTGTACGAAAAGGTTGAGAAGGTTGCTGATCCTGATTCCTGGTAGAAAACACCAAACAAGCAGGATGGCCGTGTACTCCGATAAAACCTTGTAACTGGTGTTCTTCGATTGCTTTCTCTAATCCAGTTCTTAAGCGCTCGCCTTGTACACGCATATGTTCGACCACATCTTCTTGTTGATAAAAGTCCATTACCGCATTTGCAGCGGCCAAGGCATGACCTTCCGCTCCGTGCGTAGTAGATAACAAAAAGACGCGCTCCTTATCATGGTAAAGTCCACCAAGTTCCATATACTCTCGCTTGCCAGCTAGTGCTGCCACAGCAAAACCATTCCCCATTGCTTTACCAAAGGTTGAAAGGTCTGGTTGAATATTATATAGTGTTTGAGCTCCTCCTTTATGCCACCGGAATCCGGTGATCATTTCGTCCAGGATAAAAAGTGTATTATTTTTTTTGCATAACTCTTGTAGGGCACTAGCAAATTCTAAATCAAGTGGTTCATATTTTTCGGGCTCCATGATGATACAGGCAATCTCTCCTTCGTTTTTATTGAAGAGTCGCTCTACACTTTTGATATCATTGAATTTGAATTTTAAGGTAAGGTCTTTAGTCGATTGAGGAATCCCTGCATTAACTTTGGTGGCGCCAATAAACCAATCGTCAATTGAAAAAAATGGATGATCTCCACAAATTGCAATTTTTGATTTTCCGGTTACTGCACGGGCCAGCTTGATCGCTGCGGTTGTACAGTCCGAACCATTCTTAGCAAACTTGACCATCTCGGCCCCCGGCACGAGGTTTAGAAAAGCCTCTGCTGTTTCTAACTCTAACATTGCAGGCCTGCTAAAATTAATCCCTTTTAGCATTTGCTGATGTGCTGCGGCGATGACGGGTTCGAAAGCGTGCCCCAGGTTAACGGCTCGCAAGCCCATTCCATATTCAATAAACTCATTGCCATCAAGATCCCAGACTCGGCAGCCTTTTCCGCTTTCGATGTAAGGAGCATAAAATTCTGGATATTGATCATCTCCTTTCGCATACGTATGACTCCCGCCAGGAATGGCTTTATGAAATCGCTCTTGTACGGTTAAAGATTGATGGAATTTTCTACGTTGAACCATTTTATAATAAAATGTTTTTAGCCTTCCAGGCTAGAGGTTTAATAAAACTTTAGAAAACTATTTTTCGAGCATGAAATGCTTCTGCATATCGCCCATTACTTGCGGCTTCCATTCCTCGGATGCGCATCAGCGACAAAAAGGTTTCTTTATCAAACCAATGCTTACCGGCTTGACTTTCGAAACAATCCAAAAGAATCTGAGCTTTGCGATCAGCCAACTCCTGGCTAACTTCTACGAACATATTTGGAATACCCAAGTCACCATCGTACTTAGGTATCTCGTATTCCAATACCAGATGGTTTCTAAAAGTATTCCAGGCTAAGTCAGATAATAAGCGATGATCCTGATGTCGATCGTGGCGATAGTGCGTAAAAACGATATCGGGATTAAAGTCTTTTTTGAAGGATTCAAAATGTTCTTTAATCTCAAATTTGGACTGTTCCAAAAATGCATCTCTGTAATCCAGCACAACGATTTCTTTATCTTCAACCGCCTCCAGAAATTTTTCTGCACTGGCTATGGCTTCAAGTCTGCGTTGTGGATTTGAAGCAAAGACGATCCATTTTACATGGCCGACTTTATGCTCTGCAAATAACTTAAGCAAAGTTGCACCGCACCCGATTTCGATATCGTCGCAGTGTGCACCTACTGCAAAAATGTTCAGTCCTTTTTCTTTATCGTAATTAAATCCAGATTGGATCATATTGCTTTTTTAATGAAATTTGGGTTTCGCTCATTCCACACCGTCCAAGGTGTGCTTCCTTTTTTCTGTAAATCGTCGAGGTACATTTTATCTTTGAATGTATCCATCGCTCTCCAGAAACCTTTATGCTTATAACTATTCAATCGCTTCTGTTTGATCAGGCGATCAAATGGTTCTACAACTAGCTCGTCCCCATATTCTATATGGTCAAAGATTTCTTGGCGAAGGACAAAGTATCCGGTATTGATACACATATTCGTCCGCGACATAACGTGGATTGAATTAACTAAGCCTGACTCTTCTGCATCCACTACATGAAAACTTTCATTTGGCTGGTAACGCATAAAGCTCGCAACCATATCAGGTTTACTTTTGAAGTCATCAATCATATCCGGCAAATGCATATCCGTCAAACCATCAGAATAATTTGCCAGAAACATTTCTTCTCCTTGAAGGTATTCACGAACCTTCATTAAGCGCATACCTATATTAGATTCAATTCCGGTATCTACAAAAGTTATCTTCCAGTCATCAATATCAGAATTGAGTAATTCAATTCGATTACCTCCTAGTGTATAGACAAAATTATTCGAAATCGTTTCATCGTAATTAATGAAGTAATCTTTGATTTTATCTGCCTTATACCCAAGACATAGGATAAAATCCTTGTGCCCAAAATGAGCATAGTATTTCATTACATTCCAAAGGATCGGCCGGTAGCCGATATTAACCATTGGCTTCGGAATGGTTTCCGAATAATCCCGAAGTCGGGTTCCTTGTCCGCCGCAAAAGAGTACTACTTTCATGATATTTATTTTTTAGGAGCTTAATTAGCCGTATAAAAATATTTTAACCCCACTATCCGATTGAAAATTAAAGTATAGTTACTTCCGGAATTGGAATGACGAATCGACCGCCCCATTCTTTTACATAGGCCATCTGTTCCGAAATTTCTTTTTTCAAATTCCATGGAAGAATTAGGATATAATCGGGTTTGGTCTCGGCAATTTTTTCCGGAGCGTAAATAGGAATTCGGGTTCCTGGTAAAAAATTACCTTGCTTATGTGGACTACGATCCACTGTATAATCTAAGAAGTCAGTACGGATCCCGCAGTAATTCAATAAAGTATTGCCTTTACCCGGTGCTCCGTATCCAACAACTGTTTTGCCTTCTCGTTTTGCCTGAATCAAAAATTCAATTAGCTTTCGCTTGGTTTCTTTTACTTGTTCTTCAAAGCGGGTGTAGAAGTCTACTGTTTTGAATCCGAGGTTTTCTTCTCGAGATAATAATTCTGTTACGGTAGTTCTGACGGGCTTTGACTCATCCTCCGTATGTCGACCAAAAATCCGGATAGAACCTCCGTGAGTTGGCAGTTCTTCTACGTGGAATAAGGTAATACCATGGTGTGCAAAAATCTCATTGACTGTAGTAAAGGACAGGTAAGAAAAATGCTCATGATAAATGGTATCAAATTGATTCTCTTCGATCAATCTTTGCAGGTGTGGAAACTCCATAGTAATTACACCTTCTTTGGCTAGCATGATTTTCATTCCTCCGACGAAATCATTGATATCCGGTACATGCGCCAGCACGTTATTTCCTAGTAGTAAATCTGCTTTTTTATATTTTTCTGATAAATCCTTCGCCGTTTCAATTCCGAAGAATCGTACCTCAGAGCGAACGCCTTTTTCTCTTGCTGCTTCTGCGCAGTTGGCCGCAGGCTCGATTCCGAGTACAGGAATATTCTTTTCAACGAACCACTGTAAGAGGTAACCATCATTACTAGCTATCTCGGCAACTAAAGAGTTTTCGTTAAAGCCAAACTCTTCCACCATTTTGTCCGTGTAACGCTTTGCATGATTTAACCAACTAGTTGAAAAGGAAGAGAAGTATGCATAGTCATCTGCAAAAATTTCTTCCGGTGAGGCAAACTCATCAAGTTGCACTAACCAACATTTTTCACATACAAAAGCATGAAGCGTGAAAAATTTCTCCATTTTGTTGTAATCCTCTGGTTTAACATGCTTTTGACAAAGCGGAGATGTACCAAGATCTACGACGCTATGCTCAAGAGGAGTCGCACAAAAGCGACATTTACTCACTTTATTATTAATGTGGTGTGATCCTAAAGTTGACATGGTTTAGTTTTTTATATAATTTTTATTTGATAGTTCTTATTGAATAATGCATCAATAGCAAATGCATGCTGTATACGAGTGTATTCCAGTAGGCTTAAACGCCTTAAATACTCCGATTGTCATTAGGGATAAACCGGAGAAAATTTATTCATTAGAGTGTGAGTCCAGTAAAAGTCTGGCTGATGGAGGGGTAATTTTGATCTTTATCGGAGATCACCGAGGGAGGAAGCGGCCATCGAATGCCTAATGTTGGATCATCAAATTTCAATCCACTTTCTACACCTGGGGTATAAAAGGCAGTATGATGATAAATTAATTCCGTTTCGTCCTCTAAAGTCTGGAATCCATGCGCAAAACCTTCAGGAATATAGATCATTGTCATATTTTCTGCGCTAAGTTCTATTCCGAAATGCTGGAGAAAGGTTGGAGATTCCTGCCTAACATCCACAAGTACATCGTAAACGGCTCCCTTGATGCAACGGATCAACTTAATTTCAGCATATGGTGGCCGTTGATAATGAAGCCCTCTGATTGTTCCTTTATGTGTATTTAGAGAATGATTGAATTGGACAAATTCTTTTTCATGACCGATCTCTGCAAACTCTCGTTGACAGAAAGTACGAGCAAATAGTCCGCGTTCATCCCGGAATGGTTCCAGGCTGATACTATATGCTCCTTCTAAATTTGTCGGATGAAATTTCATATTATACTGCAGCCAGGACAAGTTGATTATTCATCTCGCCTTTGGTTAGCAATTCGTTGATCACATTAAGTCTGATCAATTGAGATTTTCTAAAATTCTGATCTTTAAAGTTGATATTCTCTAATCCCTCAATCAAGCCAATAATAGAATTGTTCAAATCATATTGAGGTTGGTGATTAGGTGCGAGAGATTTAAATCGATCAAAATTCACGCGATAAGATCTCTTATCCGGTTCTGCATTTTGATTGATAGAAACTTTAATATCTGGTAAAACATGCTGAATTTCCAGTGCTAAATCTTTAACCTGGTAGTTCCATTCATTACTTCCTGTATTGACAATCACAAAGTTACCGCCGTTATCATTTGACCTTTCGAAAGACCATCTGATAGCCCGAGCCATATCCAATACGTTGATGAGTGGACGCCAAGGCGTTCCATCACTAAGAATGGTAATTTCTTTTGCAGTTAAAGCCCCTGCTGCAAAATCATTCAGTACTAAATCAAGTCGTAATCTCTCACTCATACCACAAGCCGTAGCAAAACGTAAACAGGTCACTTGAAAATCATCAGATGCTAATTTAGAAAGCGCCTCTTCAGATTGCACTTTTGACTTAGCGTAGGCTGTTAATGGATTCAGCGTAGAGTCTTCAGTTCTTGGAGCATCTTCAGCTGCACCATAAACACTGCAACTAGACGCAAACACAAATTTTTGCACACCTCTTTCTTTTGCCATTCGGGCAATTTCAAGATTTGCTAAATAATTGATGTCTAAAGTTACCTGTTCGAAACGATTACCGATTGGATCGTTTGAAATAGCTGCAAGACTAATCACAGTATGTACACCGTTAAGAATAGTTGGATCAAAGCTACGAACATCACCATAGTATTGTACATCCAGAAAAGATTCCGGACAAATCATGCTACTCGTAATATGTTTTGCAAAGTACCCTATATCGTAACCAATTAGAGTGGCATTAGGGTGATATTTTCGAAGTTCTTTGACTAAGCCGGGGCCGACGTAGCCGAGATTTCCTGTTATTAAAATTTTCAAAACAGTGGTGATTTATGGTTTAACAATGTTTTATGCTATAAACTATATCAATTCTCGGGCCGAATGAGTTCGTAAGCGTCTTCCAGATAACTTGGATGGCTCGGAGTCCTCGTCCAGGTCTTTAAAGGCCCCATAAATAATTCCATGGTTCCTGCTCCACTTTCGATAGAAGAAGAGACATCATTCGGACTTTCATTAAAAGTATGATGATAAATCCCCCACTTATTATTTCCACCCCAGGGATAATCACTATAAACGGTGCTTACCTTTTCGTTATAATAAAGTGCTCCATTTAGCCATACAGAAAATAAGCCCTGATCTTCCAGTCCATAAACAATATGCACGACTACCTCTAATTGATCTCCCGCTTTTGGCTTTACATCTGTAACGATCCGATCGCCATTCGGTACATTGATAATTTGTATCTCTCCACCAACTGCAGGGTTAGGAGTGTTGAGTGCAGCGATCTCTAATTCTAACTGAGGAGATAAACCCCGAACACCAGGATGATTTTGAAAAATAGTTATTGGAGAAGTTGCATCTATTACATAGTCATTACCAAAAGTATATTTCCATCCTAACCATTGTTCTGTCCCAACAGGATGTTTTATTGGCCAGGGTGCCGTATGTATTTCTGCACGATAATTAAAGAGATTTACTGCAGGCGCAATTGGATTAAGTGGATCAATATAAAATCGAATTTTTTTATTTTTCAAACTAACGGCTGCTGGATCATAAGCTGAGTCGACATAAAAGTCATTCCCAAATTTGGTTTCATCTGACCAGGGTGAAGCAGGTAAATTCATTTTGGTCCAATCCCAAATTTCCAATTTAGAGTTTGATGCCGTATTTATAATATCCTTAAACGTATCCGAGGATTCATCGCTTCTAAAGACATCGTCCTCAGAGTTGATCGGCGCTCCACAGGCCAGCGAAAAAATAAGAAAAAAAACAAAAGGTGTTACTTGAATGTGCATTATTTGATTGCTTTCGAAAATCGATTAAAAGGCGTTTACTCTAGTCTTTCTGCTAAACACCGTAAGGAAAATAATCTTTACATCTAAGATGAAATTCCAGTTTTCGATATACCAGAGATCGTGCCATACCCGCTTTTTCTTTTGCTCATTTGTAACAGTTGGTCCACGCCAGCCATTTACTTGCGCCCACCCAGTAATCCCTGGCTTCACATAGTGACGAACCATATAGTCATTAACGATTTTTCGGAAATCTTTATCCAGATTTACTCGATGCGGTCGAGGTCCGACTACGCTCATGTCTCCTTTGAGTACATTAAAAAACTGAGGCAATTCGTCCAAGTCAAATTTTCGTAAGTACTTTCCGATCCAGGTAATTCTAGGATCATCTTTTACTGTTGACTTTGTACCGTTTACCGGGTCATCACATATCCGCATTGTTCTAAACTTGTAGCACTTGAATACATTACCAGCTTCTCCTTTTCTGTGCGGAGTATAGAACAAAGATCCTTTACCATCAGACAGGATAATAATCCCAAGTATGATAAAGAAAGGCATAAGTAAGATCAGAACAGTCAGCGAAAAGAATACATCAAAAACACGTTTTAGGAAGTAATTACTAAATTCATCTAAAGGTGTTTGACGATATTGAAAGAATGGTAAACCATCAAAAGAGTAAGGCTTAAGTGCACTCCCTGAAAGCATTGGAGTCTGTGGAATAATATTAATCCGTTTACCTTTAAAGTCTGCTTTTTTGATAATGGTTTTAGTCATTTTATCTGTAAGCGTCCCTCCCATGAGGAATAACTCATCCACATCTTCCTGATTAAGTACATTTTCTAAGTCATCAATATCTCCCAGGATATTTACATTTTCTAATTTAGCTTTCCCTCCATCAGCATCTAAGAATCCAACTAAATCCAGCCCCTTTTCTGCTAGGGATTGAGTAATATACTGGATACTCTTCCATTTGGACGACGAACCTATTAATAACACCTTGGCTAAGCCCAGGCTAGCGTTCTTACGTCTGTAAATATCCGAGAGGATACCAAAAGAAATAATATTTAAAAATGAGAAGAGTAAAATTGGTAGCAAAAATGTTGAACGGTTGAAGTATTCAATTTTAAATACAATCGCTATCGTAGAGATAATTCCGACAAACATAAAAGCATTTAAAATAAAGGATTTTATTTTTTTCTTGCGCTCCTTAGAAATATAAAAATCCTGATCTCTATTAATTAAAATTATAAAGCCCCAAACCAAGTTGAATGTCCCAGCGAACAAAACTACTTCACTAAATAAAACCACTGGAGTATTATCTGTAGCGAATAGAAAATTTCTGAGAAAAAGAACAGTAAGGATACTTAAATTGAGTAAGAAAAACTCAATGAGAATATTCGAAAACACGAGTTGCTGTTTCTTTGGTATCATAAGTTTGGCCCGTTGTAAGAATTCGTTAATAGCCGATCTTAGTACAGGAGGGAATAACTAATACCTTGGCATTGTTTGTAAGATGGTACAGGAAGAGTGTTCGAATTATTTCTAGGATACTTGTATTGAGGGGATTGTATTTCTACAATTAATACAGTACAAAAGTAAACATTAAAGATATTTAAGTCAAATATTATTTTTAACTATGTTTTATGAAGACTTAAACTCTTGTGACATAGATTATAAGCGACTTTATTTTTTCACTAAAGCTTAGCGAGAGACTCGTTTTTCAATCTTTCTATCCTAAACTATTCTAATTAAGAAGGGTACATCTATAGAAAAATTATTATTTAATTATTTTTTTTAGCGCATATCACAAAAGTAAGGGCTTCCATTTGCGCTTCTGTAACATCAAACCGAGTTAACAAAGAAGATTGAACAGCATCAAGATATTTTTTATCGAGCTTACTTCTCAGCTCAATTTTCACATTTCCCCAACCATTATCATTTAGCATTTGCTTAAATTCATAAGGGCGAACTCTATTCTGTGAGCCTTTAAATTTGAGTGCATTATACAGAAAGTCAGGGTAACGATAAATATTGAGTGGATCCCGCTCTCTAATCCATCGAGTGTGCGTTTTTAAATCAACTAAAGCCACAAAATATGCGCCCGGGCGAGCGAGATGGCTAATTTGCTGAATCGTTTTAGCAGGATTATCGAATTGCTGAAAAGCGGAGTTACTAACAAAAAGGTCTATGCTATT
This sequence comes from Saprospiraceae bacterium, assembly GCA_020631105.1. Taxonomy (GTDB): domain Bacteria; phylum Bacteroidota; class Bacteroidia; order Chitinophagales; family Saprospiraceae; genus JAHDHW01. The sequence continues at coordinate 115,749 of JAHDHW010000001.1, forward strand.
CTCCTCAAAAACAGAGAGATCAAAGTCTTTTCGAACTAAATAATTTAACCGATCATTATTCTTTTTATTAAAAGCCTCAAGCTGAACCTTTAATTGCTCTACTTCAGCTTTTAATAATTGATCTTTTTCTAGGTATTCGAATAAAGCATTATAAAAACTATCCGGTGCATTCCTTACAAGATTATGAACATCCAAGGCATTATACTTATTTGCTCCTCCCGCTAACATAATCAAGCCGATACCTAAATCCATTCCTGGGCCTAGCTCTAAAATGTTTTTATGCTCCAGATTTGCAGCTCCTGATTCGTAATTCTCTAAATAATCCATCCACCGCTTGACGACTCGCAAGTCGTAATTAATGACACGATCTGTATCCTCAAAACGAAAGCCTCGAGCACTTGTATACCCTTGTACTTTGTGGCGAACCTTATTAAGGGCCATAATCATTAAGCCTGATATATAATTAAAGCGATTATTAGTGTAGGTAGGTTGCTCTACTGTTCTACCAAGATCAATTGGTAGATTAGTAATACTCGATAAAGTATTCATAATTGAAAGATTGTTCACAGAATTAATTAATTGTGGAGGGACAGAGTAACAGGGGAGCTTGGTATACTCTTTGGACTACAAGATATCGATATTTAGACTCATTAGCAATGATATGGTCCTTAACAAATTAAAGCAACAACTTTCTCTACTTATTATTGTAGATGAAATGCCGGTAGTCGCATGGAAACAAAAGTTAGTTGAAACGATAAGGAAAAGTTCCTTTTCGAAACTTGCGGGAGTATTGGTCATTCCTAAAAACAAAAAAGGAGCGAACAATAGGGTTCAACAAATCCATATGAGTCTTGATCGTTTCTATTTTAGACCTACTCCAGATGCTTTTGCCTTAAGCCAAAAAAATTGGACTGATTATAATATTCCCGTTCAAAAATATACAGAACAGGAAGAGATCAATATTAATTTTACTTACGCACTTTCGTTAAGTGATCAAGCAATCTCTAATAATCTTGCATCCAAACTAACAGTACCAATTATATCTCTGGTCCACAGTTCTAAAAACACTTTCGATAGTCAAAATTATGGTTACAAAGGGTTTCTAGAAAAGAAAGAAACCTTAAGTTCTGCCATTGTATGCTACCACAAGGGTAAATATAAATTGATAGAACGTACCTGGTCCATGTTGCAAACAATGTCTCTTTCCATATCTAGAAATGAGCACTTTTGGAAGCTCAGCGTTTTACTAAAAAGAACAATAAAAAAACTATCCACTTTAGAGTATAGCGATCAAATAATCAATTCTTGGATAGACTTACCAAGCACAGTATCCGATGAATCAAATATAGTCTCCACAAAAAAATCCATTCAAGGTTTAGTTCAACATGTTATCCGTTTTGGCATAAAAGTAAAGCGAAAAATAAGCCATAAAGAACAATGGATTCTCTTGCTAAAAATGAATGACGGCATCTCTAAAGATTTCAATCAGTTCAAAAAAATATTACCTCCGAAGGAAGTTTTTTGGGCCGATCCTTTTCTAGTAGAAAAAGGAGATCAACAGTTTTTATTTTTTGAAGAGCTTCCTTTTGCGACGGACAAAGGACATCTGAGTGTCGCCGAAGTTGACAAAAAAGGAAACCTTAGTGAGGCCGTTAAAATACTGGATTTACCATATCATCTTTCTTATCCTTTTATCTTCAATTTTGAGGATAGGTTTTATATGATTCCTGAATCCTATGAAGCGAAAAACATCCAAGTCTTTGAAGCCAAGTCCTTTCCTTATAAATGGGAACACAAAATGGATTTGATGACGGATGTAATGGCTTTTGACACTACTCTATTTTTCTATAAGGACAAGTGGTGGATGTTTACCGCTATTGCAGAAGAAGGTAGTGGGCACAATGATGAGTTGTTTTTATTTTTTGCAGATACCCCATTTACAGAGCATTGGACGAGCCATCCTCAAAATCCAATTGTCTCTGATGTTAGAAAGGCAAGACCCGCAGGAAACATCTATATAGAAAATGGAAAAATAATCCGACCTTCTCAGGACTGTAGCCAAAAGTACGGCTATGGCTTTCATCTAAATGAAATTGAAGTACTCACAGAGAAGGAATATAAAGAACGAAGTATTCTACACGTTCGACCGACCTGGGATAAGGCATTGACCCGAACGCATTCATTCAACCATTCTTCTACGGCAACTGTAATCGATGCTGCCATTCAACGGCCTCGTTTTTAAGTATGAAGTTATTTTGAATTGAAAGACTTAAGATAAAGTTCTGCGATTTTTGCTTCGTCAAAATCACTAGCTCTGTCTAATCCTTTTGTTTCTATTGTTGACCTCAATTTATTATCTGTTAATAATTGAGATAAGCCTTGGGCTAGTAATTCAACTGATCCCACCGGGTAAAGCATCCCATACTCACCTAACTCCAAATCTGATGTAAGTTGTTTTTGCAAATCAGAGTCCGGGCTAATGATTTCCCTGGGCCCTGAGATACAATCAGAGGATAAGACCGCCGTTTTGCATGCCATCGCTTCAATAATAATATTTGGCAAACCTTCCCACTCGCTGGACAAGACCATGATAGTGGATCTTGCTACATAAGCGAAGGGGTTCTGCTGGAAGCCTACAAAATGTATTCGACTGTGAAGGTTTAAGTTTGCTGATTGTTGTTCTAACTCATTCCGCAGGTCACCATCCCCGAGGATAATTAATTCTGCATTAGCTTGTTCATTCGCTATTTTAGAAAAAGCATTTATCAGATCATCGATCCTTTTACCTTTCACCAATCGTCCAACTGAAATGATGTATTTTTTATTTGAGTCAAATTCAAAACCCTCAGCTTGTTCTTTTGCCTTAAGCGCAATGGCTTTTAAATCATGTGGATTGTGTATCGCTATATGCTTAGGATGATTAGCCAATCCCAGGTATTCATCCAGGTCTAATTTCATCGTCTCACAAATAGAGATAACTGAATCTGCTCCAGTAAAAATTTTTTTATAGAGCCACTTGGAAATGACTTTAATCGGCCAGGGTTTATGTTCAAAATTTATTCTGGAATGTATCACAATCTGTGCGTGATGCTGACTACCCAACCATTTAGCAATAACATTAATAAAGCTTGCTCTCAAAAGATGGCTTTGAATAATCTGCCCCTCTTTTTTTATTGATTGCTTTAGGCGCCAGGCACAAACGAATAAATAAGGAAACTTAAGCGGTCCGTTTTCCAGCGACTCATATGTCGTCAGATACTTAGACGGAACTCCAAGAGGAAGATCATAAAATCGTTCTTTTTCGATCATTATCAACTCCAGCGACTTTTCTTTTCGCTTGAATCTTTCGACCAGGGTAAGGACCACCTTTTCGGCGCCTCCTGAAGTCAAAGAATTGATAAATACAGAAATCATTTATTGAAGATTTGTTACCTCACTAAGTGAAGCAGTGTTTTTTTGTTTGTCTAAGGCTTCATTATTCATCAATTGTTGATACAACCGATAATAATCTTTTTTCATCCGATCCAGGGTAAAAACGGAGTGGATACGATGTTGACCATTAGCTCCAAACTTTACCCTTAGTTCCTCACTCTTACTTAATATATTCAGGCTTTCAAATAAGCTATCTGTATCTCTTTGTGGTATCAGATAACCTGTATCATTATTGATCACCAATTCTTTAGTCCCTCCTCCATCACTTGCAATAACGGGTTTACCCAAAACCATATATTCCATAATAGAGTTCGAAATTCCTTCCGTATAAGTAGCTAATACTCCTATATCAAAAGTATTGACGAGTGACTCAACATTATGTACCATACCTGTAAAAAGAATCCGATCACGATGATGAGTAGGCACCATTGCCTTAAATCGCTCGAGATTAGGGCCATCTCCAATGGCAAGGAAGGTCATATCTTTTCGCTGGTCCAAATAACGAATTGCTGCTTTCAGATAAGTTTCGTAGTCTTTCCGATCAAAAAAAGCCCCTACCATTCCGGTGATCATTCCATCAGGAATCTGATATTGTTCTCTTACAGATTGTTCGTCCTCCAGTGTCTCAACTCTCCGAAAGTCAAAGCCATTATAAAAACAAAAACTTTTATGCTTGGGTGCTTCGTACGCTGACAAACCAGCCTTGGAATTCCCAACCACCGCATCACAAAATGGAAAAATCAATTTTGATCTCAACCATCTGCTATCCCGCCAACTCAGGTTTTCGGGAGCATCTGCAATACTCGCGTTAATGAATTTAATCCCTAATAACTTTACAGTTGGAATAGCATAAATCGAAGGCATCGTCCCCCAGGAATGAACAATATCTGGTTGTTCTTTCTGGCAAATTTTAAAAAACCGCCAAAAGACTCTTGGGTCCTTTTTGGGTTTACGCTCCAGGTAATAAATAGGTAAGCCCATATCATGAATCTCCTGATACTCTACCTTTTTCGAAAAAAGTACGAGCGCCAATTCGATATCATCATACTTTGCAAACCCTTTCAATAATTCAATCAGACGACGTTCACGGCCGCCCTTGACCAGGCTGTCAATTAACATTAATACTTTCATAAGTGTAGGCTTTATTACCTTAAGCCCGACGCTTAGAAAGCTGCATGCTCGCCTCAGCAGATAGAATCATTTCACTAAGAATACGCTCAATATCATATTCATACTGGAAGTCCGGATAATGGTTTTTGAATTTACTAATATCCGAAACGTACCACATGTGGTCACCAATTCTGGCATCATCCGAAAGGGTATAATTTAACTTATAACCAGCTATTCTTTCAATCCCCTGAATGGCTTCGATCATCGAAATATTGGAATGTCTCGATCCTCCGATATTATAAACTTCTCCCGGGCGAGGGTTTTTATAGTATTCCCAAAAAGCGTTAATTAAATCAACACTATGGATATTATCTCTTACCTGTTTTCCCTTATATCCAAAGATGGTATAAGGTTTTCCACTGAGGGCACACTTAATTAAGTAAGCCAGAAATCCATGTAATTCTGCACCTTGATGAGTAGGTCCGGTTAAACAACCTCCACGAAACGCGACAGTATTCATTCCAAAATACTTCCCGTATTCCTGCACCATAATATCTGCTGCTGCTTTACTTGCACCAAATATGCTATGCTTACATTGGTCAATAGACATATGCTCGTCGATTCCTTCTTTGAAGTATGGATGTGACTCGTCTACTTCCCATCGGGTTTCCTTTTCTACTAAAGGCAAAAAGTTAGGTGTGTCACCATAAACCTTATTGGTACTCGTAAATATAAAAGCTGCTTCCGGGCAGTTTCGTCGAGTAAACTCCAGTAAATTTAATGTACCATTGGCATTTACAGTAAAATCAGTAAATGGTTCTCGAGCAGCCCAATCATGTGAAGGTTGTGCTGCCGTATGAATAATCACTTTGATATCTGTTTTATACTCCAGGAAAACTTGTTCCAATTCTCGAGTATCTCTAATATCAATGTTATAATGTTTAAAATTATCTAGCTCTCTTTGCAGCTTATTTTGCATAGGTTGAGTACTAGCGTCGGCACCGAAGAAATAACTTCGCATGTCGTTATCTATTCCAACTACCATAAAACCTTGTGCATGAAAAAACTTGCAGGCTTCGCTGCCGATAAGGCCGGATGAACCGGTGACGATTGCAATTCTCATAAAATGTTTAGTTTTTTATTCGTTTGGAAGGACCAATAAAAGCAAGCGCTAGTATTGCTACGAATGAATTATTTACCCCAGATTCCCTTATCCCGGAGTAACAGAATTTTTCTTACTTGTATAGGAGACAAGATTATCAGGGGTATCATAGAACAAATAGTACCTAAAACAATACCAATTGTTCCTAATCCAAGGTTTTTGGCGAAAAAAATCGACAGGGGTATATTTATTACACTGGCTAAAATCCAGGCATACATTTGAACTCTTATTTTTCCAGTACCATTCAAAATCAGGTTAAATAAATTCACCCAATTCGTCAGCGCAATAGATAAAGCAACTGCTACGGTTAAAAGAATTGGAATATCTACTTCATCTTGCAGCCATAAACTAAAAACCTGAGGAGATATGATAATCATCAGAACAGAGAGTAAAACAGTGCCGAACCAAATTTTTATTACGGTCCAGACAGTATTTTTCATCCATTCCATTTCGCCTTTTTTGTATGCTTCAAGGCTAGCTACCCAAAGTTGATTCGTCAGGATCACAAATAGCATTAAGAAAATCGATAGATATTTATAAGCTGCTTCGTACTTTGTCACCTCCTCCGGCGCTACAACCCCAGCAATCAGAATATTATTTGTTTGGTGAATAATCACCATGGCGATCTTAATAATAAAAAACTGCACTCCAAGTGAAAATAGACTTTTGAAGTAATCCCTGCGTACGTAGCGAAGCGAAGGTTTCCAGGCTCGAAAGGATCGGTGAAAATAAAATATCCCAACGATTAGAGGGACAAAAGCAAAAGTCAGGGTTTTCGCGCCTCCAAACAACAATAAGGAATCTTCTGTAAAGTACATCAGCGCAATGATGATCACCAAAAAAGAACCTTTTGTCAATAATTGGAAGAAATCGACAATGGCTGTCCTCTGTAATGAGTAGAAAATCTGGTAAATCATAGAAGAGACAAAGTTGACCGCAAAAGCGGCGAAAATCAACATGGCCAAAATAGCGATTTCTCCTTGCATCCCGGCCTCTTCAACATTCAACCAATCAACCCATGGTAACACAAAACAGAATGGAATGAAAATAATTGCTAAACCCGAGAAAATACTACCAATCGCGAAATAGGCCGTACTCACATATCCTTTGGCTCGTTCATCATCTTCTTCTGCAATAGACTCTCCCAGGCGATTTCGCAAACCATTTCCAATACCAATATCTAGCTCCGCAAACCAATCTATGATCGAAGTCAGGGTCAGAAAAATACCAAACTTACTTACGCCAAGGTATTCGATAGACAAAGGGAAATATGCAAAGCCGATAAGAACGCCGAGCCCTCTAAAAAGGATGGCCATAAGGATGTTTTTACGTGCCGTTACCGTACGTTTATGCCCTTGCTCTAGCTTAGCTTTTATTGTTTGGATAATTCCCATAAATGATTTCTGGTAGACATATTAAGCAATGGATGTTGTCCATTGCTTGCAATATCCAGCTCACGTAATCTTTGGCCAATTCCCATATGCATTGCATACAGTAAACTCAGGTATTCCGGCAACAAAAAAGTATTCGTCAGATTACCTACGCCAAATAATAAGGCGACCAAAAAGGGTATTGCAAAGACCAAGCTAGATTTGATCAGTCCACCAAAATAAATTATGGCTGCGATGATAAACGCCGTAAAAGCAAGAAAGGCCAATAGGCCATAAAAAAACATGGTTGAGAAATAACCACTATGAAAATCTCCGGTAATTCCAGTTGCACGATCCCGATCGTGTGTTATCCGGAGCATACTGTAATAGTAGGTTTCATTATCTTTTCCTCCAAACCCAAAAATTGGTTTTTTACCAACATTACCAATTGCAGTGGCATAATACCCGGCCCGACTATTAACGGGCTCAGAAAGGCGCTGGCGAACCAAAGTGGAGTTCATGATCTCGTAACGGAAACTCAAAAATACAACTATCAATATTGCTATTCCAGCAAGTCCTGTTGCAATAAGTTTGGACCATGCAATCCGTTCGATCTGCGTAAAATAAATTGCCGAAACCAATATTAAAATCAACCAACTCATCCGCTGAAAAGAAAAGAGTACCCCCAGCGCAAACAAGCCATAAAGTGCATGCTTGCGCCAATCATTTCGAAAGGTAATTAAGACCCATGCAAGGGTAATGATAATATAGTAAGAGTGTAAATATTCGTTATTAAATAGACCATTCGAACGTAGTGTGGAACCAAAAGCTATTCGCTGATCTCCGACTCTGAGAAACATAGGATCCAGCGTAAACTGGATGATCGCCACAACACTCGTCATTACTGCTCCAATAATCAGTGACATCCCGATAATGCGTAATGTTTCTTTGTTAGCCATAACCCGAACGCAATACATCATCAATAAAAAATTAATCGCATAAATTGCGTTAGTTATTAATTCAGGTACTCCAATCTGATCGGCATGATAGACTTGAGAAGCAATGACTAAAAGAGCGTAAAGATAGATCAGGATTTTAAACCAGGGCATATTCCATCCAAACCTTAACTGAACTTCCTTAGTAGGAAAAACTAAATGCCTGAAAACGAAAAAAGAAAACAAGAGAAATAAAAACCGGTCTGGTTGAATTTCAAAAAAGGAAACCCCCGGAATCGCAAAGGTCAAACGCTCATGGATATTACATCCAAGAATAAAAAAGGATAAAAAAAAGAGCTCAAGTTTAAAAGGACTGGTACTTCGATATACCAAAGCCCCCGCAATGATTGCCGCTAGTAATAGGAAGGCATTAAAGTAAATGCCCGCCATCTCGGGTAATGCAACTTCTAAAAATTCCTGATTCACTAATTATTGTTTTCTAAGAAACTGAACGCTTAAAGGTTGGCCACTTCATCATCTTTTTCGTTTCTTCCCCACCTTCTTCTGAATAACTTTGCGTCGGAATAAATTTCTTTCCTGCATCATTGAATACAATGAAAGGATTTTCCATCTCTCCTTTTTCCATTAAAGATTGAAGTTCATCTAGCTGCTTGAGCTTCACCTTGCTTTTACGCACCACGAACATATTGACATCTGTATACTGAGATATCAACAAATAATCTGCTACTAAGCCAATCGCCGGCGCATCGATTATCACATAATCATATTCATACTTAAGAGCAGTTATTAATGTTTTCAATCGCGCATTAGAAAGTATTTCATGAGGATTGTTTTCCGCATTACGGGTAGGTATAAAATATAAGTTAGGGACTAACTTATGCTCCAATGTGATTTGATCAGCGTTGATAGAGGCATCTGTCAGATAAGTTTTCAGATCTACTTTATCCTGAAGATTCATACCTTTAAAGAGCGTAGGAACTCTAAAGTTCAAATCCAGGATCAAAGTCTTTTTACCTGATTTCGCATAATTAGCAGCCAGGTGTAAAGCACAAAAAGTTTTTCCTTCTCCTTGTCCGTAGGATGTCCAGCCAATTACATTTTTTTCGGGGTCAGAAACAAGGAAGTGTAAGTTAGCACTTAGGCTTCTGAAGGTTTCATCTTTTGGCCAATCAGGCTTATAGTTTGAGAGTGTTGATAAGGCTGAGTTAAAACTTCCCACTTGATGAAGTAAAGGGACTTTAGCGTAATCTTCAACTTGCCCGGCGCTTTGGATATTCTCCAGAGATTGATCAGAGAAAATAATCCCGATTAGGGGAATCAATAATCCAACAATAAAAGCCAGGGCCATTATCAATAATTTCTGAGGGGCGACTGGTCCATCTCCTACCTGACGAGGTTGATCTACAATTTTCGTATCCGAAATGGCCTCTGCACGGGCAATAGCTGTTTTTGCTAATTCTTGATTCAGGTAATTATATAAATTTCCGTAGAGCGTATTATCTCGTTCAAAATTGACCAGTCGTTGCTCATTGACCGGTAATTGACTAATAGTTGATTCCAATCGTGCAATTCTTTGATTACGGTCATTCAGTTTGAGTGACTCTGTATTAATCAGGTTTTGAATTGTTTCCTTTAACGCATTACGAGTGCTTTGTAATTGTTCATCAATGAGCACAAGATCATAACTCTTAGCTCCTTTATAAAATGCCAGGCGTGTCTTTTCCGTATTAAGTCGCTTAAGTTCGAGTAAATTCTCACTTAATAATGGATCATTAATTCCAGCAACAGAAGGGGCAACAATTTTATCTATTGCCTCAGAATCATTAATATATTTAAGGAGAGAACGATAGTACTTTACATTTAAGCTTAGCTGGCCTTTATCCATTTCCAGCTTTTGTAATTGATCAAGTGTATTAGATGCGGTTCTAGTTAAATCAACTGCATTAGACCCTTGCTTAAAATCTTGAAGTATTCCCTCAGCTTTAGAGAGCGAATCCGAAATACTGGCTAGTTGCTCCCGAATAAAAGCTTCTTTGCTTGCAGCAACTTCGTTCCGTTCATTTAACTCTCGATTGATAAAAGATTGAGAGAGGCTATTTAAAAAAGCAATCTCTTTCTCTGGTGACTGACCTGTAATATTGAGTGTCATTATACTGGCCTGGATATCTACTTGCTCTACTTTTAATCGTTCGTGGTAGTCATTTGCAAGGCCTGTAGTGCTATGCAATTGAAAAAACAATCGCTGATCCGCAAAATCAGAAGTACTTACTTTATAGTTTGGTTTTCTAATTGTAAAATGAAAATACGGATGTGAGATAGCATCTCCGAATCGAAATTTCTTGGAAAAATTAAAGGACTCTTTAATTTCTCTGTTGGTATCCGTCGAAGGATTAGATACTGAAAACTCATCTGCTTCAATCAGTAAGTTGAATTTGTCCCCTCCTAATAATTCTACCTCAAAACGAGCACCATAGAGTTGTGCACTATCTTCGTTCATCGTTACCTCAAATGGAAAAAAACCAAAAGACTCCGTGGTTTGAAGTCCTTTTCGGCTATGGTAGGACACCCCAAACGGCAGGTTTTTCAGCGCTTGTTCGATCAGCGAATAAGATTTTAAAATAGCAATCTCATTATAAAGATTCTTTTCTGTTTCTATCAAGCCTACCCCTCCTTCAATGTACTTATTCTGCCCTAACTGGCGGTTTTTACCAGAAGGATCCAATAACAGACTTGTACTCACCTCGTATTGCGGAGTAGCTATCTTCGTATATAGATATCCGATAGTGAGACAGGCTAGCAAGCTTGCCAAAAAATACCATTTCTGATCGAAAATTTTCGTGACGAGGTTTTTGATATTGATCTCGCCAACATTTCTTGTTTTTACTGGATCCATGCCCATTGATTTTTACGCATTACGGTCGGGGGAACAATATGCTTATACTCTAAAAAGTGACAATGGGTGCAAAAAAGTGTGGAAAAATTAGGGATATTTCTACTTTATAAAGAGACTTAGGATTAAAGCTCCAACAGAAATACCTGAGATTATGATTCCAGTCGAGTTAGAACCTACTTCTCGTGATTTCTTACGGGAAGGTTCAACATAGACTACATCATACGGTTGTATATAATAATAGGGGGAATAAAGAAACTCTGAACGACTCATATTCAAATAAATGGATTCAAGCCCTGCATCTGTTTCTCTGAGAATTTTTATTTTTTTTCGGTTAGCAAAGTCTGTAAAGTCGCCTGCCAAACCAATAGCATCAAGTATAGTATTTCTGTCATTATACAGGTAGTGCATACCCGGATTATTAACCTCACCGATAACCGTAATTCTGCTATTCGCCATTTTTACGTTGGTAGAGGCAAACTTTAGATAAGGTTTGTACGCCTCATCCAATGCTTCTTTTATTTGATCGGTTGTCAAACCTTCCACTTTAACCTTCTCCACTACAGGAAGGTTTACGAAGCCATTTTCATCAACTCCATAAGTATTGAAATAGATTGACGCAGGTTCGTAATTCATGTTCTGATTTACGGTATTATCATTTGCAAACTCCCGATTCAAAAACTGTTCAGTGCTTCCTTCAAAGGCATTAACCCGGATCATTAATTGATCGAAGGGTCTTATAGTATAAACTTTGTACTCCTGCAACTGAGAGGTGTACATTAATTTATCTGACTTGAAGTTATCGGGTAAAGTCTCATTACCATTAATAGTAATCAACTCCTTGTGAGGAATACACGAAGGGCACAATACTGCTAATAGCAGTAAGCAAACAAAAAAACGGCCTGTCGTTGACAACGCTTGGTACATGGTTCTTGATTTCAGTGGTAAACGGATCGGGTGTTACGAAGGCATGCTTATTATCAACATGCACAAAGAATGGATGTGTTCTGCATAGTGTGTTATCCGTTAGTGGATCAAGAACGATACCAAAATAATCAAACGAAAAAAGTGTTTTGTTAAGAAAAAAGTAAAATGGAAGGCCATTATACTCTAGGATGCTTAACAAAACACTTCGCCGGTGTCCAATAAACCTTATAGAAGAATAAAACTAGTGCTCGTCTTTCAATATGTCAGGAAACTTTGCCTGAAACCGTTTGAGTCGAGGGATAGATACGTTTCGGATGTATGGGTTATTAGGGTGAAGTCTCTCATAGTTTTGGTGATAGTCTTCCCCTATCCAAAACTTTTGAAAAGGCATTACTTCTGCGGCAACTTTTTGCGGAGCTAACTCCTTGTTCAGCGCTGATATCTTTTCGTCGATAATTTTCTTTTGCGCTTCATTCTGATAAAAAATGATCGAACGGTATTGAGAGCCACGGTCTGGTCCTTGGCCATTTACCTGCGTTATATTTTGTGAACCAAAGTAAACATCCACTAAAGTAGCGAAGTCCACTACGCTCGGGTCATAGATAATTTCAACCGCTTCGGCGTGGCCGGTTCTCCCTGTATTTGAAGCTTCATAAGTTGGATTCTTAGTATGCCCTCCAGCATAACCGGAAATGGATTCTTGTACTCCTTTTACACTCTCATACACTGCTTCGACACACCAAAAACACCCTGAGGCGAAATACGCTTTTTCCAAACCATCTTTCGTGGGTTTAACTTCTACGGGTTCGGCGGTGTAAAGTGCCGCTTGCTTTGCACTGGCAGAATTATCCGCACCATCGGAAGTTTGACAGGCGGCAAAGCTGATCGCCATAAAAGATACAAGGATTAAATTTACAATTCTCATGATGAATAGATTTTTATTTATGAAACTACGTCTCTTCCGGAAAGTTCATTGTACACCAGGTTTAAAATCCGACGGAGCTGTCGGGACTAAGCTAATTGAATTTTAAATATAGAATTTATCCTTCTAGGAACTTGCCTCTTTAATATATGCCAATATAGCATCAATATCTTCATCCTCTAAATTAGGAAAAGCATTCATCTCTGTGGGTGCCCATTTACGATATAATTCAACCGCGTAGGTATCACCACTTTCCATTACAGCCCGAGAGTTTCTTATCCATTCATACAAAAGCCTTTCCCGGCCTTCCCATCGGTCTTCAAGACCTGCCAGAGCCGGGCCTGTCATCTGATCGACCATGTTCTTATTATGACAAGCAGCACAATTACTCCTAAAGAGTTGTTTACCTTTTTTAGCCTGATCGGACCATTGAATAGTTGAAGCATGAGCTTGAGGAGTAAGTTGCACTTCATAGCTTTCAGCTAAGATATAGGCAGGAGAGTTATCGTATTTAGTATGTGCACAAAATGCTATAGTACAACCAATATCAAGTGCAATAAAGTAACAAAGGAATTTAAACAATTTCATATCTCTGGATTTTGTTAAAAAATAGCGTAACGTATTATCCTGGATAACGACTGACAAAAAATTCAGGTTTTGTTAGGCCAATTGATTAGAATGGTTTTAAATTGAGCCGTGATCGGAACAGGATTACTTATTATTTGTACCAACTTGCTTTAGGATAGCTTATCCTTAAGCTCTAACCAAGAAAATAACCATGGGCAAACCACTCATTGAATGCGTCCCTAATTTTAGTGAAGGCCGAGATCCGGCTATCTTACAACAAATCACTAATCAGATAGAAAGTGTTGATGGCGTCAAGCTACTTGATGTCGATCCCGGCAAAGCCACCAATCGTACGGTTGTCACCTTCGTCGGGCACCCTGAAGCAGTCGTTCGGGCTGCCTTCCTGGCGATTAAGAAAGCGAGCGAGATTATCGACATGTCGAAGCATAAAGGAGAACACCCTAGAATGGGGGCTACTGATGTCTGTCCGTTGATTCCAATCGCAAACATCTCCATGGAAGAGGTCGTAAAGTATGCTCATCAGCTTGGTGAGATGGTCGGTAGAGAGTTAGATATTCCGATTTACATGTACGAATCTGCATCTACCAAACCTGAGTGGAAAAACCTGGCTACGATTCGTTCGGGTGAGTATGAAGCCTTGCCTGAAAAACTAGCTAAACCCGAATGGAAGCCGGATTATGGAGCTGCACGTTTTAATCCCAAAGCTGGTGCAACTGCCATTGGTGCCAGAGATTTTCTAATTGCTTATAACGTAAATCTAAATACTACCTCGGTCAGAAGGGCAAATTCTGTAGCCTTTGACGTTCGCGAACAGGGAAGGGTAAAAAGAGAAGGCAATCCGATTACAGGCAAAGTCGTAAGGGATGAAAATGGCGAGGCTTTGCGTATTCCTGGGGCTTGTAAATCGGTAAAAGGCATCGGTTGGTACATCGAAGAATATGGTGTTGCTCAAATATCAATGAACCTTACCAATATTAAAGTATCTCCATTACATGTGGTATTCGAGGAATGTGTCAAGAGTGCCCATAGTCGTGGTTTGAGGGTAACAGGCTCTGAACTAGTTGGCCTGGTCCCCTTACAAGTAATCCTTGATACCGGAAAGTACTTCCTGGAGAAGCAACAACGGTCTATTGGGGTTTCGGAAGAAGAGATTATAAAAATCGCTGTCAAGTCTCTGGGGCTTGACGAATTAGGTCCGTTTGATCCACACAAAAAGATCATAGAATATCAGCTTGAAGATATTAATGCGGCACCATTATTGAAAATGAATCTTAGAGGTTTCGCTGACGAAACAGCCGCTGAAAGCCCGGCACCCGGGGGAGGTTCAATCTCTGCTTATGTCGGGGCATTAGGTATCTCTTTAGCTACAATGGTAGCTAATCTGTCAGCACACAAACGAGGATGGGATGACCGATGGCAGGAGTTTTCAGAGTGGGCAGCAAAAGGGCAGTCTTTAAAAGACGCTCTACTGAAGCTTGTAGATGAAGATACTAATGCATTTAATGCAATCATTGCTGCAGTCAGGTTACCAAAAGGTAATGACGCTGAAAAAGCTGAAAGGCATCGCGCCATGCAAGCTGCTACCAAATTGGCCATCGAAGTCCCCTTCAATGTGATGAAACTTGCTTTGGAATCCATGACTACCATTAAAGCAATGGCGGAAATTGGAAATCCAAACTCAATAAGTGATGCTGGTGTCGGTGCATTATGTGCAAGAACAGCTGTTCACGGTGCTTTCCTTAATGTAAAAATTAATAGTGGCGATCTCGAAGATCAAGACTATGTAAAGCAAGTACTTGAAGAGGGAGCTGCGATGACCGACCAAGCGGATAACCTGGAAAAAGAAATATTAGCCTTGGTGCAATCTAAAATGTGATAGACATCGGGGCAGTAAACTATTGTCCCTATGAAGAAAACGCATTTACTATTTGTACTTTTCATTACTTCCTTAAGCCTAAGCTTTGCACAGGAAGATTATACCTATATTTCTGATCGACGTTTTTTCCTACCAAGTGATCTCATTGGCTATGATTTTAGGCCAAACCATATGGAGGTGCCCAACGAATATGATTCAGAGATTGACCCCGGAGAGTATTCTTTTGGAATCAGCAGTAGTAATTTATATGTTGAAGGAGAAGACATCCGAGGGGTGTATAGTGTCAACAATATTAATCCAACGGAATACGGTTACAAGCTTTTATTGATGAATGCCCGGGATCCCAGAATTCAGGGTCACCTTAAAGTCATCCTCAATCGAAAGGCGCAGGTAGAAGCTTTGGTTTTCAAAAAATCAAAAAATGATCCGGAGATTATATTTTTCCAATCTTTTATCCCAGAAAATTTACAAGCCCAAGAAGCAGAATATTTCACTGACAACTTTGAAGTTTCTATGGCGGAGCCAGATAGTGTCTGGGGAATGCAATTGACCCCTTTCATGCGGGTACACCACGACCAGGGAGGTGTGCAAGAACGTTTACAGGAGAGCGATAGCACAAGCTTGGAATTTATCGAGAAGGTGACGATCATCGAAAAAAAGAAAAAGAAAAAACGCAAGAAAAATAAACGCGGAGCTGAAGAGGAAGAAGAGGAAGAGTTGAATGAGGAGTCAGAAATGCAAGAAGAAATTACGGTAGAAGAGATAGAAGTTGAAACCGCACCCGCAGTAGATCCCGGTGCCATGCCACCAGTCGAAAGTGCTGAAAGTGTAGAAGCGGCTATTGAAGAGGATCAGGAAGAAGTAGTTAAGGTAAAAATCATCAAAGAATACTTTCTCAAACTAAGAACCATTGCAACATTTGACGACGGAACAGTTGAGGACATTGTCGATGAAATCCCGATTAAAGAAAAATTTACCCTCTACGAAACCAATAGCAAGGACCCAACGATTCCACCTTTCGAACTAGAAGTTAGCCCCAAAAAGGGCGATCCAATCATGATCAGACTAAACAAGGATCAGTCCGTCAGCAGCATCTATGTTAAAGGAAAAGAGTACCTGATGCGTGGACATTAAAATGCGAATCCAACGCTAGCCATAAAGGTAAGGTTGGTATCCTTATCACTACGGGAAACATACTCAAGGCCGTTGATTTCAGTGCGACTGATGTCATAAAAATCGTTCGTTGCATCAGCCAGGCCATAGTTAACTGTTCCGCTGATGAATAGGCCACTGTTGATGTAGAAAGCCAACCCACCCGTTAAGCCAAAGTCCAATACATTATAAAAAGCACCATCTTTTTCCGGGTAATCCAGGTAATATGCTCCTAGTTGCTCAGGGATGGTAATCGAGCGAGAGTTATTCATCAAAGTATAGACTGCAGTATTCTCATCAATGATTGTATTAGCTGCAGCTTCATCACCATAGTAATTGAAGTCCAAATCAAATCGCTGATTATCAATATCCGGAAATCCCGGAACTTCTCCAGTATAAGTATAAGATCCAACAGCTGAGGAACCTACTAAAAAAGAGACATCTATCCCACCATAAACTTCTAACTTATCCCCAATCTTATAATATGCCGTTAACGGAATATCGATGTAAGAATTGACGACTTCCAAAAAGAATTGACGGCTTCCATTAGCAGACAGTATCCGAGTATTTTGATCGTCTGTAAAGATTTGAAATCCCTGCCCGTCATAGCCATATTTAACACCACGTTGGTTAAATAATAACTCTCCTTTAAATCCAACTAAATCCGTCAATCGATAAATGAATGCTGCTCCAACATGAAATCCAGAGTTGTAATCAAAAGATTCAAGCGACGCGCCGTTAGCATCTAATTCAGAATCGGCTAATAGCGTAGAAAAATTAAGCCCCACTTTGAAGCCGTAAGCGAACTCTTGTGCGCTTAAGTTAAGTGTAGCAAATAGCAGCAAAAAAGCAATTCCAAATCGATTCATGTTAAATGGTTTTTAAGAATATTCAAAGTAGAATTAATGTACAAATTTAATTTTATAACTGACCGAAGCGGTTTGCTTTTTAGGCAAACCACTTCGGTCAGTATAAACGAATTTGAGGTAAAGATAGTTTTTTTGACGCAGTCAGAAACCAGGATTTTAGCGGAGTTCTTTCCTCAAGAGTATTCTATTTTCTCCGATGTCCTCCCGTTCTTCGAAACCAACGATATTGAAACCATTCCGCAGGCCAAACAATAACATTGGTTTGAGTCGATTCCTTGTCTTAAACGTTACAGAGGTATACCCCTGCTGCCTTGCCCATTCTTCTTGTCGGTTTGCTAAGGTTTGTGCGACGCCTTTGCGACGCCATTCCTTCCGAACGCCTCCCATCCAGCTGTAAAAGTATCCATCTCGCTCATAGCCCACTTTGAATCCCACCGGCTCTTCCCCTTCGTATGCAACGAGTATGTTATGAGGAACATTGGCCAAACGATTTTCGTACTCCAATGCTCCATGAGGGCTTACAAATTCGTCAATCTGGTTGGATAGCGCAACTACTTGTGCTATCGTACCTTCTTTAATGTGGAGTTTCATGCTTAAAAGGTTGTTTCTTAACTTTTTTATTTTTCGAAGTTGTTTGTGCCGGTTTACTCTTTGATCCTATATTTCTATTACTTTTGCGCCGGAAAAATACAATCAAAATGGCAAAAAGGAATAAGCTACAGAAGTTTGCAGAGTTATCAACATTTCCTAATGTTTATCAAAACTATGATCCAAAGGCTCCACAAATAGTGGATCATACTGCCCAGCCGGTAGAGATGAAAGGACAGTGGCATGCCAAGCATTTCAAAAACGATCATCCGCTTGTACTGGAACTAGCTTGTGGAAAAGGAGAGTATACACTTGGGATGGCACAGAGCTATCCAGAAAAAAACTTCATGGGCCTTGACGTCAAAGGCAATCGTATCTGGAAGGGCGCATCTGCGGCACTCGAACAAAAACTAGATAATGTAGCTTTCTTTCGCACCCGAATCGAACAAATCGCTTTGTTCTTTGGCCCTGCCGAAGTACAAGAAATCTGGATTACTTTTCCTGATCCATTTCTAAGAAAGAGTAAATCGAATCGACGCCTAACCTCTCCTTACTTCCTTAAGCAGTATCGGAATTTCTTACATCCAGAAGGGCTAGTAAACTTAAAAACGGACTCTCCGGAGCTTTACGAATTCACATTGGAGACTATTGCTGAAGATGAGCGCTGTACTATGATTTACCATGAAGAGGACATCTACTCTAAGCCCCTTTACCGGCCAGAGTTAGAACTAAAAACGTATTACGAAGGCCTGCACCTGACAGAAGGTAAAACGATTAAGTTTGTCCAATTTAAAATCCAGTAAAGACGAGTACTTATAACAAACTAGTCATTTCCAAAATGCGTCCACCCTTGTGCTTTTATCGGGTGGATGTTTCCACCTTTTGTATGTAGCTTTATTCCGTCCTTTGCTTCGATTATCTCTCCGGCCATATAGATTCCCGGCAAGTATTTTACCTTTTCGACATCCTTTGGATCAATAGTGAAAAGTAATTCATAATCCTCTCCACCAGAAAGCGCACAGGTTATTGGATCCATCTTAAACTTGATCGCCATCATTTCAGATTCTTGTTTGATCGGTACACCACTTTCTTCCAGCCATGCCCCAACACCTGATTCTTTACAGATATGGAATAACTCAGAAGCTAGCCCGTCTGAAATATCAATCATGGCTGTTGGTACCAGCCCTGCCTTTTCAAATCGCTCGATGACATCGAGACGAGGTTCTGGTTTGAGTTGGCGACCTACTAAATAATCCTGGCCTTCCAAATCTGGTTGTACTCCAGGATTAGAAAGATAGATTTGTTTCTCTCGTTCCAAAATTTGCAAGCCAAGATATGCACCTCCCAAATCACCGGTTATACAAATAATATCACCTACTTTAGCGCCGCTACGATAAGCAATCTTTCCTTTTACACCCTGCCCGATTGCGGTTGTATTAATAAATAATCCTTTTGGAGATGACGTGGTATCTCCTCCGATCAGATCTACATTATATCGTTTGCATGCAGCATGTACCCCTTCATAAAACTCTTCCATTGCTTCTACGGAGAACCGATTGGAAAATGCCACACTCATCGTTACTTGTCGGGGTATCGCATTCATTGAGCAGATATCCGAAAGACTAACTACAACGGACTTATAGCCCAAGTGCTTTAAAGGAGTATACATTAGATCAAAGTGAATCCCTTCGACCAAAGAATCTGTAGAGACTACCGTTAAGTAATCTCCATTTTCAATAACTGCAGCGTCATCTCCGATTCCCTTAATGCTAGAAGCGTTTTTCGGCGGATGATCTTTAGTTAAGTGTTCGATTAAGCCAAACTCTCCTAATTCATTAACATCCGTTCGATTTGTATAATCGTTTGCCATTTTATATTAAATTTTTGCTGAAAACTACAGCTTATTTTAGTTTTATATACATCCGAAAAACCTAAAGGTTTATTCTTCGGAGAGTTCAAAAGCCTGCCAGATTGGTTCTTCCGGTACAGGCGCGGTTAAAGTCTCCATATCTCCGGATACCGGATGTTGAAATCGTAACTTCCAGGCGTGTAACTGAATAGAGCGATCTTTATTTCCACGACGAGCTCCGTATTTAACATCGCCCTTTATCGGGCTTCCGATAGCTGCAAGCTGCGCTCGAATTTGGTGATGTCTCCCTGTGAGCAGTTTTATTTCAAGCAAAGTATAGTTATCGCTTTGACCGATTGTCCGGTAAGAAAGTTCAGCTCGTTTGCCCGTCTCTCCTGGTTCTTCTTTTGCGATTGACTTATTTTTTCGAGCATCTTTATAGGTGTAGTGTACTAGCGTCCCTTCCCCGGGGATCGGCGCTTGTTTGACTACTGCGAGATAAACTTTTTCAATCGCCCGATCCTTAAACTGTTGGTTCAGCGCAGCGAGGGCTTTCTTATTTTTTGCTAATAGAATTACTCCGCTTGCAGGCCGATCCAGGCGATGGATAAGATGCAAAGTTGATTTGGTATAAATCTCAGCAAGATCAACCAATGTTTTCTCTTCTGTTTTATCAGGTTGCACTCCTATTCCCGCAGGTTTATTCAATGCAATCAACTGATTGTTTTTGTACAAGACTAGTTTGCCTATATCCATTTGTTCTTTTTTCTACTTAATCTACTTCTTCGTAATCTACGAACTCACCATCATCATTATGCCCCTGATCATTGATCTTAGCATCATCTTGAGCGCCTGGTATTTTGAATTGCCCGACAAACCGAGTGTACAGATAGTAAAGTCCGCCACCGATGATCAAAATTTTTAAAAGCATGTTCGATTTTTTTGCAAAGGTAATAGACTTTAGCGGGATATTTTACTGCATCGATGCTTCCTCCAAAGGAATCGACCAATAAGCCCACATTACAAAACATTTGAGAAGCATCTACCGTATATATCCTTTTTTAAAGAAGAAATATCTTTTTATCAAAAAAAGTCATAAGATATTGATAATAAGCTACTTACAATTAATTCGATTTTATACCGGCCTGAATTGAACGAAATAATCAGAACGGTGTATCTTTTGCCAGACTCTAAATCTCAATATTTAGTGTTAAATCTTTGACAAAGTGCTTTTTAGGGACAAAAGCCAGTCTCTTTTCTGACGCTTTTAAGGGATGCTTCGCATTCTCTCTGAGATTTATCAAAGACGGGCGAGAATTTATTACTTTTGTGCTTTGCTAAAAATATAGTTACACTCTATGAATTATAAAAAACTGAATAACGCTGCAGGATGGCTTGTGTTCGCCATAGCGCTAATCGTTTATTACTTTTCGGCAGAACGAACCGGCAGTCTTTGGGATTGCGGCGAGTTTATTACCGGAGCTTACAAACTACAGGTCGTTCACCCTCCGGGAGCACCATTCTTCCTTTTGGTAGGTAGAATGTTTGTTTATGTTGCAGAACTCTTCACCAATGTCGAAGAAAGTCCTGAAAACATTGCATTTGCAGTAAACTTGATGTCAAGTATCTGCACCGCATTTGCGGCTATGTTTGTGTGTTGGGCAACGACTATCCTAGGGCGTATAGCCCTTATTGGTCGAGAGGCTGTCCCCAGTACAAGTGAAACTATTGCTATCATTGGAGCAGGCCTGGTTGCTGGTTTAACAACCGCATTTAGTACCTCGGTATGGTTTTCCGCAGTAGAAGGTGAGGTATATGCGATGTCTACCTTCTTTACCTGCCTGACCATATGGGCAATGATGAAGTGGTATAGCCTACCAGATGAATCTGAAACAGACCGCTGGTTAATCTTTGCTGTCTATGCAACTGGACTATCGATAGGCGTTCACTTATTGAGCTTATTGACTTTCCCAGCGTTAGCAATGTTTTACTATTTCAAGAAAAAACCTAGCACTTCTACCGTTTTTAGAATGGCCCTTTATACGGTTGGATTCCTTTTAGTATATGCGGTATTAGGTCGTATCGAAGGTAGCTTTGGTGGCTTCTTACGCCTGGCTCTTTTTGGAGGTGCTGCCTATTTATTACTTCAAAATAGAAATAAATTCAGCCATACACCAAAAGACGAAAGAGATGTTACCGCATTAGGAACAATCTCAGCAGCGGTGATCGGAGTTGGTTTAATCGCAGTAATTCAAGAATATATCATAACGGGTATTCCAAGACTGTGGAAGACCTTAGAGATGTTTACCGTAAACACTCTGGGGATGAGCTTTCAATCAGGGATATATCCACTAATACTATTAATTGGTTTTATCCTTGTGGGTGGTATTTACCTCGCAAACATCCGCCGTGATGCGGTGTTACAAAAAATCATGGTTACCGCATTCATGTTGGTTTCTGGTTTTTCTACGATCGGTATTGTTGTAATCCGTGCGAATACCAATCCGCCTATCAATATGAACGATCCTAGTGATCCGATGCGTCTATTACCTTACCTGAATCGGGAGCAATATGGTGAACGTCCTTTATTATACGGACCGCACTATATGACACAGGTAGTCAAAATCAATTCAGAGGACAGATACGGACAAGTCGTCGGACCAGATGGCGAAGAATCATACGAAATAGTGGATGAGAAAAACTCATACGAGTTTGATCCAAAGACAAATATGTTATTCCCTAGAATGGGGCATAATGACGAAGCCCGAAAACAACTCTATGAGCAATGGATGGGTGAAAAAGGCCCACCAAGTCAATTGGATAATATAGCTTTCTTCTTGCGATATCAAGTAAAGTGGATGTACTGGCGATATTTCATGTGGAACTTCTCGGGACGGCAGAATGGCGAACAAGGCTATTATGACTGGGATCCAAAGAACGGAAACTGGCTCTCCGGAATCAGCTTTCTGGATAATGCAAGGCTTTATAATCACGAAAAGCTCCCGGACTCCATGAAGAACAACGAGGCCAGGAATACCTATTACATGCTTCCTTTCCTTTTTGGACTAATCGGATTGTTTTTCCACTTTATGTATAGGCCCAAGGATATGGTCGGTTTGTTAGCTTTATTCATCATTACTGGTTTAGGTATTATTGTATATTCTAACCAGCCTCCAAGCGAACCGCGTGAGAGGGACTACGTACTGGTCGGTTCTTTTATCATCTATGCTATGTGGATTGGTATGGGAGTCCTTGGAATATTCCAGTATGGCCGCAAATTCATGGGCAATACCGCAGCTCCGGTTGCATTAGGGCTAGTATTATTAGCTCCAATATTAATGGGGACACAAAATTTTGATGATCATTCCAGAAAAGATCACTCAGGTGCCAGAGATTACGCAAGTAATTTCCTTGAATCCTGCGAACCGAATGCAATTGTGTTCACTTATGGTGACAACGATACCTATCCATTATGGTACGCTCAGGAAGTAGAAAAAATCCGTACTGATGTTCGGGTTGTTAACTTGAGCCTTATCGCCGTAGATTGGTACATCAATCAATTACGCCGAAAAGTAAACAACTCTCCGGCTATCAAAATGACGATTCCACAAGAAGCCTTACGTGGTAAAAAACGTATTCAAATACCTATCAACCCAAGTGGTGGTCCGAACAAACCAATGAATGCTGCTTCTGCTCTTAAGTGGGTATCTGAGGATCACCCTGTACCTTTACAGAGTGGTAAATCATTGGATAGTTTCCTTCCTTCTCGAAGCCTGTTCATTCCGATCAATGAGCAAAATGTCATTAATAATGGCGTTGTAAGTATTCAGGATACTGCTGTGATTGTCAATCAAATGAATTTTACCATCCCGGAAAGCAAAGGCACATGGTTACTAAAAGGAGACTTAGCAGTACTTGACATCGTTGCTTCTAACATCCAAGATCGGCCAGTATACTTTGCAGTTACCTGTCGACCTGAGTCCATGCTTGGGCTTCAACCATATACTCAACTTGAAGGTTTAGCACTTAGAGTTGTTCCTGTACGTAATGCACAGGACAGACAATTCGGAATGGTTGGATACGGTCGAGTTAATACAGATGCTGTTCATGAAAACATAATGACTAAGTTTAAGTGGGGAGGGTTTGACAAGCATGATACTTTTGTAGACAGAAGCTATGGCCCAAGTGTACAATCCATTCGAGCGATCATCATGCGTACTTCTCAGGAAATGCTAAAGAAAGGAGATAATGCTAAGGCAATAGAACTCATGGATAAATACTTTGAGTCCTTCCCAGAGTATAATTTCCCGTATGATCGCAATACGCTTTTCTTTGCAAGATCTTACATTGCGGCAGGTGCAAATGATCGGGCGAAAGACGTTATTCGTAAAATGGCAAAAGAGACGACTCAGCAGCTCGACTTTATGTCTACACTCGATGATGAAGATTTACTCTATGGATTCGGTACGGATGCGAATAGTTTCTTAAGTGCCAAGCGAGAACTCGTACAGCTAGCTGCCGAAAGTCTAAAAGATAAAGCATTGGAAGATGAATTGAATCAACAGCTTAGTCCCTTTGATGCTTTCGAGCAACGATTCCTTGGCCTGTTACAAAGAGAGCAAGGTGCTACACCTAGCGGACCTTTCCGTAACTAGACCAGAGACTAAACAATAATAATATTCATAACGGCTAGCTTTTAATTAAGCTGGCCGTTTGTTATTTCACCCTTTTCCACCCCACAACCTGCTTTCCAGCTCCGATTTAGCCCTTTTCATATATTTTAATTTCCCTTTTTACGTTTTTCACTTACCTAGTGGAATATGCTTAGCTTTTGTTAATTTTGCGGCATTACTTACCAAACTCACTTCAATGGCGAATAAAACTATTGCAATCGGCGCCGATCATGCCGGATTTGAATACAAAGAAAAAATTGCTGAATGGTTAAACGCGAATGGTTTCACCATCCTAGACAAAGGAACTTATTCTTCTGACTCTGTTGATTACCCTGATTTTGTCCATCCCGTAGCGAATAGCATAGAAAGTGGTGAAGCGCAGCAAGGTGTTATTATATGTGGCAGTGGTAATGGCGTAGCAATGACTGCCAACAAACATAAAGGAATCCGTGCCGCAATAGCATGGAACGAAGAGCTTTCAGAGCTAGCTCGTTTACATAACGACGCCAATGTTATTGCAATTCCTGCCCGGTTTATTGACCTGGATCTTGCAGTAAATATCGTCAAGGCATTTCTCCATACAGATTTTGAAGGTGGTCGACATGAACGCCGCGTCCGAAAAATCGCCTCTTGTTAATCTCATAAACGTTATCATGAAAAAATATTTTTTTATTCTCTTATCGTTCCTTACGCTGACCAACATCCTTCAGGCGCAAAGCACCGACGGCCTTGCAACTCGAAGCCAAACTATCACGATTAGTAATCCCGATGTCGAAGAGGTTAATCCTATACCCTTTGCCGAAAGCATCACCCCGGAGCGATTACGCGCACACTTAAGCATTATTGCCTCTGACGAGTTTGAAGGTCGAGAGACCGGTACTCCTGGCAACGAAAAAGCAGCTAAATATATCGCTGATCAATTCAAAGCTTTTGGTATTCCGGCTTTCGACAAGGACTCTTACTATCAGGATGTTATTCTCAATTGGACACAGTGGGAAGATACCAAGATCATGATCAACGGTAAAAAACATAAACACCTTTGGGACTTCATCTCTTTTCCTAATCAAAATGAAGAATTAATAGACTTCAAAACAAATGAAGTCCTATTCCTCGGTTACGGAATCGACGACCCTGAATATAGTGATTACAAAAATGTCGACGTAAAGGATAAAGTCATTCTTATTTACAAAGGAGAACCAGTCGACAAAAAGAATAACTCTCATATCACTGGCACCGAAGAACTTTCCGACTGGAGTACGAACATGGAGCGCAAACTCGAATTAGCAAAGCAAAAAGGCGTAAAAGCAGTACTCATTATTGAAGACGAAATCCAGAAAGTACTAAGTGACAATCGACGCAAATTGATCTCGCCTCAACTTACATTAGGCGAAATGGAAGAAGAAGAGATCAATACCGCAAACAGCCTTGCGATCAAAACATCACTTGCAAAAGATGTTATGGGCAAACAGTATAAAAAAGTACTCAAGGCACGCAAGAAGATTAAAAAGAAAGGAAAAGGAAAAAATGTAAAGCTTTCGGTTGACCTCTTGATCAATCAGGATAAAAAACAAAAAACCTTAAGAGGTGTAAATGTCCTGGGCTATATCGAAGGTACGGACCCTCAACTCAAAGACGAGGTAGTTATCGTGACCGCACACTATGATCACCTTGGTAAAAGAGGGCAAGATATTTATAATGGGGCAGATGATAATGGTAGTGGATCTTCTACCGTGCTTGAGGTTGCAAACGCATTCGCGCAAGCAAAAAAAGAAGGAAAAGGACCAAGAAGAAGTGTACTCGTTATGTTAGTAACGGGTGAAGAGAAAGGGCTTTTAGGATCTAAGTATTATTCAGAGCGTCCAATTTTTCCTTTAGAAAAAACAGTAGCGAATGTCAACGTAGATATGGTAGGTCGTGTAGACAAAAAATATGAGGATAACCCTGAATACATTTATGTAATCGGTTCTGATCGTCTAAGTACGGAGCTACATGAGATCAACGAGTCCGTTAATAAGAAGTACACTAATCTGGTTTTAGATTATACTTATAATGAAGATGATGACCCTAACCGATACTATTACCGTTCGGATCATTATAACTTCGCCGAAAAAGGGATTCCTGCTATTTTCTATTTTAATGGTACACACGATGATTATCACCGTTCATCGGATACTGTTGAAAAAATCAACTTCGAAAAAATGGCAAAAATCGGACAACTCGTTTTCCACACCACTTGGGAACTCGCTAACCGCGATAAGAAAATCGAAGTAGACGTTACCGGAAGAAACTAGTCCAAAAGAAAATCACTTCAACAACTAAAAATGCCCGACTTGATCATCAAGCCGGGCATTTTTAATTTATAGTCTAAGCTCTGCTCCTTAGAACAAACCTTCAATAACTTTCTCCTCCGTTATACCTTCTGCCTCTGCCTTAAAGTTACGTACGATCCGGTGACGTAAAACGTACTTCGCAATCGCTTGTACATCCTCAATATCCGGAGAATATTTTCCATTAATGGCAGCATGACATTTCGCACCAAGTACCAGGTACTGTGAAGCACGAGGACCTGCTCCCCAGGAGATATAATCATTTACCGCCGTCGTTGCCTTAGCAGTATTAGGTCGTGTTTTTGTAGCTAAGCTAACCGCATACTCCAATACATTATCAGCAATAGGAATTTTACGTATCAATTGCTGATAAAATAAAATTTGCTCTGCTGTCACGATATTCACAAGATCTTGCTTCAGATTAGAGGTCGTTGCTTTCACTACCTGAATCTCTTCCTCATATGTAGGATAATCCAATGGAATATTAAACATGAAGCGGTCTAACTGTGCTTCCGGAAGCGGGTAAGTTCCTTCTTGCTCAATTGGGTTCTGTGTTGCCAATACGAAAAATGGCTTAGGTAGTAAATGCCGGGTACCGCTCACCGTTACCGATCGCTCCTGCATCGCCTCTAATAAGGCAGCCTGCGTTTTAGGAGGTGTCCGGTTAATCTCATCCGCCAGGACGATATTTGAGAATAAAGGCCCGTGATTAAATTTAAAGTGTCGATCCTCATCAAGGATTTCAGCTCCAGTAATATCAGAAGGCATTAAATCCGGCGTAAACTGAATACGTTTAAAGTCGAGATCCAATACATCAGCAATTGTACTCACCAACAAAGTCTTCGCAAGTCCGGGTACACCGACCAGCAAACTATGACCATTACTGAACAGAGAGATAATTACCGTTCGGACAACATCTTCCTGTCCAACGATTACTTTTCCGATTTCGGCTTTGAGGTTTCTATATGATTCTGCCAACGCGTCAACCGCCTCTACATCATTTTTATAGGCTAGCTCTTCCATGTTTATTTTTTATCGGTTTATTGTATTACTACAAAGTTAGAAAAGAACAGGTATGTAACGCAGGAATCGAGGCCTTTGTTTCGCTAAATCACTTCCACTCCATTAGTATTTATCATTCAGGACACTCCCAGACCATCTCTGAAAGTCCATGCTTTGTCCCAATGAAGGAATAGTGCCACCATTCTGTTCGGATTCCTTTAAATCCTAAGCTTTCTAGTGTTGATTTAAGCAAGGTTCGATTCTGCTGAATTTCCTTAGAATGTCCGGTATAAGTATGATGAGCCTCCTGCCCAAAGTAATCAAATTCAGTCCCCATATCCAACTCTTTTCCATCCGCGTCGACTATCGTAATATCGACCGCTAAGCCCCGGTTATGCATAGAGCCTTTCGACGGTGGCGTCACGTAGCTTGGATTTTGAAATTTATCCCAGAGTTTTTGCTGGATAGGTAAGGGACGGAAACAATCAAACATCTTTAGACCATAGCCTTTTGTTTTTAATTGTTTATTCGCTGATGCTACGGCCTTGGCTGCCTCCGGCCGCAAAAAGCATCTTCCGCAGTCGTAAAGCACCTCCTCTACAAAGTTGTTTGTGGTAGCATAACGCATGTCTAATACTATGCTCGAATCAATTCGTATGAGTTCGGTCCATTGCGTAGTATCATAATCAAAAACAGGCTCCTGAACAGGAGGAGGTATCACAACGGAATCCATTTTCACTTCAGGTATTGTTGTTTCCGAAACTTCCGTTGCAGAAGTCGATGTTTCGCCACAAGCAAAAAGCGTAGAAAGAACAACAAGTAACAAAACCCGAAGCTTCATAAAGGGAGGTTAAAATATTTTAATCAAAAATTTCTGCAAGTTTTTGCTCAAGCGCTGGTCCGCGAAGATTACGGGCTATTATCTTTCCGTCTTTATCTAATAGTACCGTATGTGGAATAGAACGTACACCGTATAATTGAGCGGCTTCATTCTTCCAGCCTTTCAGATCACTAACATGTAACCAGGTTAAACCATCTTTTTCGATAGCCGCTTCCCACTTACTTTTTGTTCGGTCAAGGCTAACTCCTAGAATCTCAAAACCTTTATCGTTATACTTATTATAAACTCGTACAACATTTGGATTCTCTCTGCGACATGGGCCACACCAACTTGCCCAAAAATCAATCAGGACAACATTACCGCGAAGGTCACTTAATTTGACAGACTCTCCTTCCAGGTTATCCATAACGATGTCCGGTGCTTCGCCACCAGTAACAAAACTTTTAGCTTGTCCGAGTTGAGCCTTCAGGCGGGCTAAAGAACCTTCATCGGTATCTGCTCCAAAAGTTTTAACAAAGCGTTCTCCGTAGGATGGAAATAAAGCATGATTTTTCGCTTGCAAACCAATGACAATTCCTCCAAGCGCGTAGCGCATAGCTTTGGTAGAATCCGGAACCTGCGAAAGATTTTGATCAATCAATCTACGAACGATGTTTTCTTTCAAGTTGACCGAAGCTAAGGTCTGTGTATACTCTTTGAAAGATTCGAAAAGGTAAGGGATTCGATTCAAGGCATTATTCTTTAAATCTACTTGCTTAAAATACTCTGCCGCGAAAAAGTCCACTTCATTATTATTATACTCTGCCGCTTTATTCGGGAAACTAATCATTGTACCCAGGCCTGCGACATTCCCTAAGAATGCATTTTTCGTTTGAATAGAATCCAGGTATGCTAAGTTGTTTTGATCAAGTTGACTAAGTTCTCTTTTGATCTGGTTTTGCATATTGACATCTTTACCTACTCGTCGAAACTGTCCAAGCTTTGCCTGTAATGCTCTTTTGTTATCCCGGACATTTTTCAGGATATCTGCATAAAGTGCATTGTCCGTTCCGCCTTTAATTTTGGAGCTTCTAAAGTTTTTACAAGATCCTTCCACCTCTAAGTTTTCATTACTTATAACCAAAGGTAACTTAGGTTGACTTTCTGTTCCGATATACAAGAACGCAGGTTCGCTGTGGGCCATTTGTAGCTTGAAGCTATCCTTTCCAATCTGGTCAAGTTCTTTAATTTTGGTGAAGCCAATCCCGTTAAATTCGTAGAGGCTTAAAGGTTCTTTTTCGGTACATTGATCCGCTAGAACAAGTACTTCAAGTTGAGGCTGCGTAGCAGCTACGTTTTGTGCAGCATCTTTCGGTCCGCTACAACTGATAAAAAGGAGCGTAGCGAGTAAGGTGTAGATAAAATTTTTCATAAGTATTTTTTTCAGCGATCGATCCTGACATGCTGATAAGCATAGCTTTATCAGTATCGTCAGGAAAGGATCAGCGAATAATTTTAATTAAACCTTTAAGCCTTATTGATCAGCGTTAAAAACTCCACTTCGCTGAGTATTTCAACAGTACCTAAAGCCTGTGCTTTTTTTAATTTAGACCCGGCTTTCTCCCCGGCTACAAGAATATTTAAGTTAGAGCTGACTGCACTAATATTTTTAGCGCCATTCATTTCAGCTAAAGTCTGTGCTTCTTTACGCCCCATTTGCTGCAAAGTTCCGGTAAACAAAATGGTCTTCCCAACTAATGGTGCATCCGCGGCAATTGCCTTAGGACGATCATCTTCTGTCTGACGGAGATTGACTCCCAAAGCTTCCATTTCCTCTAATAACGCAATATTTTGCGGATCATTGAAATAAGTCACAATATTCTCCGCTACAACCGGGCCAACATCCTT
>JAHDHW010000001.1:146269-203276 GCA_020631105.1 Saprospiraceae bacterium
ACATGAAAAATCATTCTTTGCAGGACTTGTGCCTCACATTGATAATTGGGACAACGCCAGGCTGCTTCGGACTCTGCACGAATAAGTTTAGTCGTACAGACCGGACAGTTTTCAGGGAAGTCAATCACTTCCTCTGAGCCGTTACGAAGTTCTTCCATCGGTTTGACGATGTAAGGGATAACATCTCCTGCTCTTTCTACTAAAACAGTATCTCCGATCCGGATGTCTTTGCTCGTAATAAAATCTTCATTATGAAGAGAGACCGAGGAAACGGTTACACCGGCAAGTTGTACAGGTTCTAACTTTGCGACGGGTGTTACAGAGCCAATTTTACCAATCTGATATTCTACATTAAGAAGCTTGCTCGTTGCTTGCTTAGCTTTAAACTTATACGCGATGGCCCATCGTGGATGATGGCTCGTAAAACCGCATTTCTCCTGGAGCTCAAGGCTATTGACCTTGATAACCATCCCGTCAATTTCGTAAAGATAGTTCTCTCGTTTTGCTTCCCACTCTTTTACAAACTCGTGTACCTCTTGAATATTCTTACATACTTTACGTTCGGCAATCGGTACTTTAAATCCAAAGTTGCCGAGTAGTTCAATCGTTTCATCATGGGTTTCAAACTGCTTCATTGCTGGTTGATCATTCTCGTCAACTGCATATCCCAATTGGTAGATAAAAGCTTCGAGCCCACGTTTAGCTACCTCTTTGGGATCTTTCATTCGTAAGCCACCGGAGGCAGTGTTTCGAGGATTAGCAAAGAGTGAAAGTCCTGCTTTCTCACGTTCTTTATTGATCTTATCGAAGTTATCTTTCCGGATCATGACCTCGCCTCGCAGCTCTACTTTATGGATATTTTTAGAGGAAAAAGCTGCACTGAGTGGAATTGATTTCATGACGCGAGCATTATTCGTCATTTCTTCTCCGAGGGTTCCATTGCCACGTGTTGCCCCTCTAATCAATTGGTCGTTTTCATAAACCAATGCGATACTACCTCCGTCGAACTTTGGCTCAACGCAATATTCAATTTCAGTATCTTCTGGTAAAAGGGTTAGTTTTTTGATTTGAGTATCGAAGTCCTGAAGGTCTTCCAGATTATAGGAGTTGCCTAAGGAAAGCATTGGAGTAAGATGCGCGACCGAATCAAAAGTTTCGGTAAGATCATTGGACACCCGTTGGGTTGGAGAATCCGGCGTGACTAAATCGGGGTAAGCTTCTTCCAGTGCTTCTAAGCGTTTGTATAAACTATCGTACTCAAAATCACTGATTACGGGGTCGTTTTGTACGTAGTATTTCCATTCGTGATAAACGATAGTTTTGCGTAAGTCATCGATTTGTTGTTGTGCTTCGAACTGCACAGGGATACCTTGCATTTTCAGCAATTGCTTCGACTCTTCGAAAAGCGATCTTTGATCTTCTTTAGTGTACATAAGTAATTTGTTGGACGGTACTCATCAGGTCTGAATCAGTGCCCAAAATTAACCATTATTGTCTAAACGGGAGGGTATCCAGATATAAACATTTGTGATTTTCTGTGGACAAATAAGAATGTCAATTATGTGGATTTGCAATATACTTCAATAAGTCTATTGTAAACAAGTCATTCCGATAAGATGGTGCTAAAATGATATGGTCGGCATGGATCAGCGACCGGATGTAGCCCGGATGGGCGAAAGGAAGTTCAGCGAATAATAAAAAAACTATAAGTACTACCAATACCGGGTAAAGCGCCAGGTACTGGTAGTATCTATATGTTCATTATATCTTAAGCATTTTGGCAGTTGCCACTTTCTCCTCATTTGAGAATTTCACTAAGTAAGTACCTTTTGCGAGGTTATTTACATTAACGATGTAAGTGCTCTCTCCTGTTCCAAACGCAACGATATCTTTGATCATCAGGCGACCTTGCATATCGTATACTTCAACATCAAACTCAGCAGAAGCATCACTAACAAGTGTAATCTTCATTTCTTCCTGAACAGGGTTCGGGAATAAGTAGATATTAATGCCGCCATTCGGATTAGAGACAGAAGAAGGATCTGCTTCCGCTAACTCCAAAGTACTACAGGCCGCGGCATCACCACTGGTCATTCCGTTTTCATTCACTGCATTTCCGCAGGCATAGAAAGTCACCGCTCCGGTTCCTTGTGCAGGAGCTGTCCAATCTACTTCAAAAGAATTGGTCTCACTAACTCCATTATGCTCGGTATATTGACGGCCGGTATTACTTGCGACCGCAATTTTTGCATTACCAGAAGGATTTGAAAAAGAAGCACTATCGTCTCCATCTTCGCCTTCAGCAGCCTTTAAATTAACAATCTGAAACCCAAAACCGGTTGGCGAGCCTGAACCAACAATATTCGTTACGATAACTCGATAAGTTTGTCCCGGTGTATAATTAGTAACTGGTTCGTTCATATCATCAAAAATCTCAATTGTCTGAGTCATATCGACACCTGTCCCTGTACTATGACAAGACATACAAGTACGAGGAACTGTTCCCAGCATTTGATCTCCTGGAGCGCCAGTATTCCCCCAACCTTGGGAGTCAGCACGACCATCACTATTTGACATAAACAGTGCGGCTAATAAACAAACAGAAAAAATAGTGTAAGTAATTCTTAATTTCATAGGCTTTTTCCTTTTGAGAATAATTATTTAGTGAGAAAATAGGATGTTTTTCGACATTTCACTCCTGCATAATTTAATTTATTTGGCTTGGAATGCATCGAAAACAAAAAACCGAAAAGCTTTGTTCACAAAACTTTTAATCAACGGCAATTGCTAAGAATCTTCAAAGGTTAGTGTAAGATACTCCGAAAAGGACTTCGGAGAGTTGAAGTTAAATCAAAAATACGGGCTTTTCAAGCATTTCAAATTTAATGTCTGCACAATGCCAAATGTTTTACCTTAGGAATTCAGAAAAGTTGCATCTGAATGTGGCCAGCCCTGTTCGGGGTATTTACCCTTAGCATCTGCAAAATATGCTCTAATTTTTTCAAAATCAACCTCTTTATCGCCTGTCATATAAAGTGGTTTACTAAATCTGACTTCTTTTACACTATAATCAAAAGCCGTCAAAATCAGGGGAACATTTGCCCCCAGTGCCATATAATAAAACCCTGATTTCAGGCCATTGACTCTACTTCGTGTCCCTTCTGGAGCGATCACGGTATGTAAAGACTCTCTACTATTATATAATTTGATGACAGCATCAACAAAATTAGTGCTCTTGGATCGTTCTACGGGGATACCATCAAGCATACGAAAAAACCAGCCAAATGGTGGTTTGAACATGGTACTTTTCATCATGTAGGTGACCTTCGTTTTGATAATTGATCGAGACATGATACCCAAAGGGAAATCCCAGTTTGAAGTATGTGGTATCGCAACGAAGATTGACTTCTTTACCTCTGGTCCAGGGATGTGTCCGCTGACCTTCCACCCAATAAGCCAAAAAATAAATTTACTAATTGCTCTAAACATGGTCTCTGTTTGCGTTCAGAGGGTTTTACCTATAGAAATTATTAATTATCCTTCTGCATCGATTTCAAAATAGTCTTTTATGAGATAAACTATTAATTGTCGAAAACTTCTGTGCAAAACAAAGGTAATTAGAATCTTGGAATAAAATTCGGATTAAAATTTGTAGTAATATATAAAGATATAAAAAAGGTAAAAAGACTAGGTTTCTTCACAGTATTCCTAACGCATAAAGGCTTTTGAAACAGTTTAAGAAAATTCATATTAATTATTTCGTTTGCAAAGCCATTAAATACCTGTTATTTTTGATTTACTTCTTTAATCGTTTCAAGCAAATTAAAGAGCAGACAATTTAAAACCAGCACTTGAACAACAAAGCTTTTATATTAATTATTTGCCTTTCTCTGATCGGTCTGATCGCTGTAGCTCAACAGCCAGCGGATATTCCTGCTACGCAAACACTTGAAAAAGCAAAGCAAAAAAAGAAAAAACAAAGACCACCTTTAGATTTTTCTATAAAAGGAGGGTTTTATACAGAGTCGATCGAGCTGACATTGAATTCTCCAGGTGCTACAATTTACTATACTCTTGATGGCAGTACACCTAATAGTAATTCAGCAAAATATTCTGAACCCATATTTATTGAGCAAACAACCTTAGTCCGAGCGCTGGCCCGCAAGGGGAAAGAGCTAAGTAAGGAAGTTGGGCAAACCTATTTTATTAATGAGCCCTACTCCAATTTTCCAACTGTTTCTTTGGGCGTAACGCCGAGCATCTTATTCGATCCCGAAAATGGCCTTTACGTAAAAGGGCCCAATGCACAGGATTCTACCTGGAAACTGGAAGGGGCAAATTTTTGGAGTCGAAAAGAAATATTAGTACATACAGAGTTTTTTGAAACAGACGGAGATACTGAATTTAATAGTATTACCGGACTTCGCCTTTTTGGTGGAATGTCTCGTTTGTTTCCACAAAAGTCTATGACCCTTGTTACGCGTGACCGCTACGGCAAAAAGCGTATCAAGCATCGCGTCTTTGGTAAAGAAGGACTTAAAAAATATAAATTTCTGGTACTTCGTAATTCCGGAAGTGACTGGGGACGGTCTCATTTCAGGGATGCCTTAATGACTGGACTACTTGAAAACTGGGATCTTGAAACACAGGATTACCGCCCAGCGCACTTATATCTGAATGGTGAGTACTGGGGAATATACAACCTTAGAGAAAAAGTCAATCGTTACTTTATTTCAGGACATTACGATAACATTGACAAAGACAGTATAGATTTGATTGAGCACCGCATGACATTAAAACGTGGTAGTACTCGTCATTATCGGAATATGCTCAAATTCCTTCAGAAGAAAAACATGGCGGATCCGGCCAATTACGCATACCTCCAGTCCCTAATGGATGTGGATAACTTCATTGACTATCAGATTGCTCAGATTTACTTTGACAATCAGGATGCCGGAGGAAATATTAAATTCTGGCGACCTCAGACCATTGATGGGAAGTGGCGATGGATTTTATATGATACAGACTGGGGCTTTGGTTTACATGACTCCAAGGCTTATAAAAATAATTCGCTGGCTTTTCATACACGACCAGACGGCCCATCCTGGCCTAATCCCCCGTGGAGCACCTTTATACTACGGAAGCTTCTGGAAAACCCTGACTTTCAACAACGGTTCCTGACAAATTTTGCAGATCATCTCAATCATAGTTTTTCTCCGGAACGAGTAGAGGAAAAGATCGACGAGTTATACGCCAACTTACTTCCTGAGATTGACCGTCACCTTGACCGCTGGAACCTAAAGCGAAGTATTTGGGAATATCACGTCAATACCATGCGAACTTACGCACGGGAGCGACCGGAATACGTTCGGATGCATTTGATGGAAAAATTTAACACCGGGGGCTTAGTGCGTTTTAAAGCGGAAGCTTCGGAAGGTGGCCAAATCGTGATCAATGATAATATAAAAGTAGAAGGAGACCCGTTCGAAGGACAGTACTTCAAAAATATCCCCCTCCAAATTAAAGCAATACCAAAATTTGGTTACCGCTTTATTGGCTGGAAAGGAATCGAGTTGGACGAAAAAACATTGGAGGCTACCATTAGATTCGAAGATGGGAAACCATTGGATATCGCTGCGATCTTCGCACCATATGAACATCCACTCGCCAGTACCATAATGATCAATGAGATCAGCTGTAATAATAAAAAAAGTGGTGACTGGATAGAGATTTACAACTACTCTAAAGAACCTGTACAGCTAGACCACTGGTATCTTACCGATAGCAAGCATTACTTCCGACTTCCAGAAGTGACGATTGGCGCACGAGATTATGTTATTCTCGCTCAAAATAAAGAACAGTTCTTAAAAGTACATCCTCAGCAATTCAATGTCATTGGAGATTTTGGCTTTGGCTTAGACAAACGCCAGGAAACCTTAGGCCTATTTACGGATGACGGTGCCGCAATCGATAGCTTTGCCTACGACCTGACGCCCATTGACTCCAGCTATACGCTCAGTCTTATGCTTCCCTACCTCGATAATGCGGATATAGATAACTGGGAAGTAAATTACGGTAATGGCTCTCCTCTCGCAGCTAATGCTTATTACCTCGAGAGTCGAATCAAAGCAGAACAAGAGCTGTGGCTACGGGTCGGAACAGGTATTGGCTTACTCCTTTTTATGGCCTTGATGCTTGGCATCAAAAAACGTAAACCCAAGATGGTTTCTGTTCGCAATCCTCGTACCGTGGAGGGCAACCTGCCCATTCCCCCGAATGAAAACGAACCTGATCTTTTACCTTAAAAATTAGTTTTAAATCTACAGTTAGCCGGGCTATTTTAGTCTCTTTCTAAATAAAAAAAGAAGAGAACTTTTCGCATATCCAACTGTCCTGATTATACAAGGTATAATTGTTTTTCATTACGATTTACTAAATTTAGTGTATGGAAACGTTCTTAGGTATAGATTATCCTACCTGGTGGTTTTTGCTAATCGGGGCAGTCTTTTCAGGTTATGCTATTTTAGACGGCTTTGATCTTGGTGCAGGTGCCTGGCATTTATTTTTTCGTAAGGAAAAAAGTCGGCGAATCGCGCTCAATGCAGTAGGGCCGGTATGGGATGGTAATGAGGTCTGGCTCGTTATTGGCGGCGGAGCCTTATTTGCAGGATTTCCGGTAATGTATGCCACTCTATTTTCAGCGATGTACGTTCCATTTATGCTTTTTCTGGCCTGTATAATTTTCAGAGCAATTTCTATTGAATTTAGGAGTAAAGAACCAATGCGCTGGTGGCGGCGAGGTTGGGACATTTCTTATAGTGTATCCAGCATTCTGTTGGCAATACTCTTAGGGGTGATACTAGGAAACGTTTTGCAGGGCGCAGCGATCGGCGAAAACTTAGAATTCTCAGGTGACTGGCTAGAGTTTTTTAATCCCTATGCTTTTTTAGTAGGCTTCACCACCTTAGCTTTATTTATGATGCACGGTGCAATTTATCTATTGATGAAAACAGAAGGACGACTTTATGCTAAGCTGACCATTCTATTAAAAAGGAGTATCATCGCATTCATTATTTTATTTGCCATTCTTACTACTGTAACGCTTATTTACATCCCTCATTTATCGGATCGTTTTCGAGACAACCCCGCATATTTCATTGCGCCAGTAATTGCATTTTTAGCAATTGCAAATATCCCAAGACTTGCTAGTAAGCAAAAGTATTTGCGTGCTTTTATTTTTTCTGCTATCTCTATCGGGATGTTGCTCGTTCTTGTGGCGATAGAACTATATCCGGTCCTTTTTCTTTCGACGATTGACCCGATCCATAATATCACCGTTTATAATGCCGCCGCTTCTGAAAAATCCCTGGGCATCATGCTTACTTTCGCAGCCATTGGTATCCCGCTCGTTCTCACCTATACGATCTTTGTGTATAAGACTTTCTGGGGAAAAGTACAATTAGATGAAACGAGTTATTGACCTTATTTGAATTAGATCAAAATACACCTGAGTGGCTCTTCAACATTTTTTATGTAACCTACATCACATAAAAAGACCTTGAAATTATTTTATTTTGTAATAAGTGACGGATCTAAATTATTAATAAATTGATTTACTGTGGAAGATAAATCATGTAAAACGCCTCGTTGGCGTTTATTAAAATCGCAATTAAATAATCTTTCTCCTAAAGATTTTGATGCTCGTATTCTGATGGATACAAAAGCACTGATTATAGATGTGCGTACTCCGGGAGAATTTAATCAGGGGCATATAAAAAGAGCCATCAACATCTCTTATCTGGCAGATGATTTTTGGGACAAAATAGAACGTCTTGATACTTCAAAAGACATCCTTGTTTATTGTCGTACCGGCCGACGCAGTATTCGGGCTTGCACGCTGATGCGCAATGGTGGATTTAACGCAACAAAAGTTTTCAATTTAGAAGGCGGGTATAACTTATGGTCAGAAGAAGGGTTTCAGGTTTATAAAGATTCTTCTTCCATTTTAGAATGATGGTCAATAATTAATCCATCTGCCATTTCAATAATGCGATCTGTTCGTTTTGCAAAATCAAGATCGTGTGTTACCACTAGCAAAGAAAGTTTTTCTTCCAGACTTAGTTTTTTGAAAATATCAAAAACAATATTTGAGTTTTTACTGTCAAGGTTCCCAGTTGGTTCATCCCCCATGATGATCTTTGGGTCATTGATTAAGGCGCGGGCAATCGCTACCCTTTGTTTTTGTCCACCGGAAATTTGTGACGCTTTTTTATGCGCCTGATCTGCAATTCCTAACAACTCTAGTTTATTCATTGCATCCTTACGAATTTGTGAAAATGATTTCCTTCCAAGCTTTCGGGCGGGAAGCATCACATTATCCAATACTGAAAACTCCGGGAGTAAATAATGAAACTGAAAAACGAAGCCAATCTGTTCATTCCGAATTCTGGCCAGCTCCTCCCCCGACTGCCCCGTTATCTTTTCACCTCCAAGATATAGGTCTCCCTCATAGTCCGTATCCATCGTTGAGAGGATATAAAGTAATGTTGATTTTCCACAACCGGATTTCCCCATAATCGAAACAAACTCTCCTTCGGTAATACTAAATGAGATATCCTTCAACACATGAAAGAGTACTGGATTTCGGAAGTACTTATTAATATTTTTTGCCTCTAGTATATTTTTCATTCGCTGATCTATTGACCTCTGATTATTTCAACAGGATCTATCTTTTGTGCTTTCCGGGCAGGCAGGTACCCCGCCAGAAAGGTAGAGACCATTGCAAAGATTATCCCCACCACATAATACATTGGATTAAAGTTTACCGGAAAAGTTTTGACAGTAGGCAAAGCTTCTGTTTCGAAGGGAGCATTGTCAATCAAAACAGAAACCCCATAGCCAATCACTAAACCCAAGAGACCTCCAATAAATCCAATCACTAAAGCCTGACTAATAAAAATAAGTCGAACATCCCCTCCAGAAAAGCCTGTTGCTTTTAGAATTGCAATATCATTCATCTTTTCATAGATGAGCATATTGAGGATGTTATAAATCCCAAACCCTGCGACAATTAATAAAGTAATGGATACCGCATAAGTAATCATATTCCGGATCGATGTCCCTGTTTCGAATTGTGCATTAGCTGTATTAATATCAATTGCTGTTACTTCAAACTGCTTCGCGTAAGTCTTGGATAGTTCAGGTGCAATATTGATGTCCTTCAATTTAACATTGATATCCGTGATGTAGTTATTCCCTTCTCCCATCAGTTGCTGTGCCATTTTTAGATTGACATAACTTTGTATATTATCAATCTCTGCTAAACCACTTTGAAAAATGCCTACTATTTTCAGCGGAAATATTCCTCCGCTGGTCGTACTTACCTGAACCCGATCACCAACACTTAAAGACATTTTTTTTGCAATTCCTGCACCAAGTAGAATGCCGTTTCGATCACGTACTAAATCCTGCGGTGTTCCATCCAGTATGTAGTCTCCAAAGTTATACAATGCATCTTCTTTATGAGGAAGAATGCCGTTTACTGCACCATTTAACTCGTTCGATCCTGCCAGGTAGAATACCTTTGCAGCTACTTGTGGTGTGACTCCTTTTACTCGGGAATCCTTTTCCAGGTAATCAATGACGGGCAGCGCATTATGAATCCGGAGTTGACTCTTTTTGGGTTTTATGGACCTTACAACATTCAATTGATCCGTAAATGCTTCGTATAGATCTACCGGTTGGTTTGCACTTGGCTTTATTTCATTATACATATGAATATGCGGTGTGCGATTAAGTACCAGGCCATCAAGCAAACCATTCAGTCCTGTCATAAAGCTCATCATAATTATATAAGCTCCGATACCAAATGTTACGCCGAGTGCCGCAATACCGGATTGCTTTATACGGGCCAGCAAATGAGTTCTGGTAATATCCAATATGACGCGTAATCGATCCATCAATTAGGGTTTTACAATTGCGGTAGAAGTATCTATCCCGCTAACAATTTCGATTCGGCTGATTGTCCGCAGGCCGGTCTTAACGGAGATTTCTCCATCGGGCGTTTTGACCTTAGCATTATCCATTAAATATTCCAAAGGGATAGAAACCACTTGGTCGCGTTCTGCGAAAATGATATTAGCTTCTCCTGATAGTCCAGCATAAAGTTTCGGGGGCATTTTT
The DNA here is from genome assembly GCA_020631105.1 of Saprospiraceae bacterium. Lineage (GTDB taxonomy): Bacteria > Bacteroidota > Bacteroidia > Chitinophagales > Saprospiraceae > JAHDHW01. The sequence continues at coordinate 156,452 of JAHDHW010000001.1, forward strand.
TCAAAAGCTCCTTCAATCAGGAAAGTTTGTGTTCTGGTTTCTTTTTGAGGATATATCTTCGTGATACTAGCTTCGAACACTTCATTATTATAAGCGTCTAAGGTTACTAAAATCTTTTGGCCCTCTGATACTTTTGCAATATCGACTTCATCAATCCGCATTTCAATTATGAAATTATTCTCTTTTCCGATTTGAGCTAATGGTTCCTGAGGAAGAATAAGTTCTCCACTTTCTTTAAAAACCTGATAGACTAAGCCACTCATTTTTGAGCGGATCAGAAAATCATTGAGGTTTGTTCGAGCTTGTTGTAATTGATTTTGTGATCGCTGGTATTGATTAGCTAACTCAACTTCTGTTTGTTTATATTTTTTCTTTAAGCCTTCCAGGCGTTTTTGAGTTAATTGATATTGCAGTTGACGACTTTCGAGGCTTGCCTTTGATCCTATGTTTTTGTCCCAGAGGTTTTTCTGACGAAAGTAATTGACGGAATCCAATAAGAGTTGTTCTTCTATTTGTTCGATCTCATTAGTAATCGTTGTTAAGCGATTCGTAGTCCCGAGGTAATTCTCTTTGCTTAATTCTACATTCAGGGCGGCGCCCTCTACCGTAAGTCGTGGATCTTCAGCATCGATATCAGCCAAAACCTGTCCTGCCTTTACAATATCTCCTTCTTCTATTTTTATGTTTTTAAGTATTCCTGATCGGGTGGCATAAACGGTGTAGTAATCTTCGGGTTGAATCGTCACAGATGCATAAACAGATTCTGTCAGCTTCCCTATCGAGGGCTTGATAAACGCTTGCTCTTCTTCGCAGCTTGACCATGTGATTAATAAAATAAATACAAAAAGGTTAGATGACCTTTTTAAGAGGCGAGAGCATAGACCCATTCTTTGGTTCATATTGAAGTAATTCATAGTTGTCGTAAATACCAATCTCCTCTATGTACTTATTAGCCGATTAAACTTTTACTAATAATGCATTCAACTAAGGTAATAAAGTTCCGGCTAAGTGACGGATCTAAATTATGAAAAGCATTTACATTCCAGATCCAAAGTTTCCGACTCGAAAGGTCATCCCTACCGCATAGTTTTCAAAATCAACATTAGTCAAGCCATTGCTTTGTTCAAACTTGCTTACCCATCGGTAACTTGCACTTATAATAAATCTTGACCATGAGGAAACATTAATTTCCAAACCAATTTCTGGATTTAGAACATATACTTTTTCATTTATACCTCTAACCCCATCTCCGGCATTACTTAACATTGCCAACCCTTTACCTATTCGAAGGTTTGTATACAAATGAGCTTCTTCTTTCGAAAAAAGACTATACCCGGTAAAGACTCCGCCAAAGACAATAGATTTTTCGAAAGAAAATTTTTGGAGTTGAACCTGGTTATAATATCCAGCCATGCTGAAGCCACCAACAAAGAAATCATTGATCGCTACTCCACCTAGCACTCCTCCTGCTACTCCAGCATGTGGGTCCAAAGCAATTTCTGTAATCAAGCCTGCAAAACCATAAACGTTATTATTTTTTACTGGCTGGTTATTCCAATCTTGTGCCATTAACAAAGTAGTGCACAATCCGATTAATAAGGTGAAAGTTATTTTTTTCATAATTCAAAAGTTTGCGGCTTTATGTTACCTGCCATTAAAGACAAGATATCGTATGGAGTAATTATCCCTGCCAGGCAATCCTTATGATCTAAGACAGGAAGACAACGAAAATAACTGTCTAAGAATATCTCTACTGCCTGATGTATAGGTGCACTTTTTTTAATCGTAGTTGGTGTAGCCGTCATAATATGGCGAGCCAATAATTGCTCTTCTTTAACAGGAAAATGTGCAGTTCGTAAAAAATCCTCTGTGCTTATCACGCCTAATAATTGACGATTAGCGTCTTCCACCAGAATATGATGAACACCTTTACTGGTAAACATATTTTTAAGTCGCTGCACTGGAGTATCATCAGTTACTGTAATCAACTCTGCAGTCATTATCGAAGATATTGGTTGAAAAAGATTCATAGTCTGTATTTTTGCAATGATTAATACCCTAAAGGTCCATTATATTCAATGGCTTTAAAATGACTTTAGACATCCTTTCCTATGATTAATATCATCAAGTAAGGTTCAAATCATTGGCCCTAAACCTGATCATACTCCAACAAACAATTCACTCGTTAATGCATTATAATACACGTCTCCCATTAAAAGCACATTGGATGAAAAAGTATTGGTGTACCCTGTTGAGTCTTTTACTTTCATTGAATCTAATCTGGTGTCAATCGCCGTATGAGTATAAACTTAATGAGGAGGTCGCCTATTATGGCGTGGGTTTATCTACGATTGCAGCAGGTCGTTACCTAACAACGAGTTCCGCATTTTTCACAACAGATGAATTAGAATCATTAAATCCAGATGATGTGAACCGATTAGACAGGATTGCGGTTAATCAGTTTTCTATTGCCTCGGGGCATGCAAGTGATGTGCTTTTATATAGTTCTTTCCTGGGACCACATCTTTTTCTAGTTTCTAAAAAACCCAGGAGTCATTATGGAGATATCATGACGCTATATGGAGAAGCCATTTTACTCAATACGGGTATTACAATGATGACAAAGTCATTATTCCGGCGACCAAGACCTTATGCTTTTAGTGAAGCGCTGACAGATGAATATAAATTATCCAGGGCAGCAAAAACCTCTTTCATTTCCGGACACACTTCCACCGTTGCGGTGAATAGCTTTTTTGCAGCCAAAGTCTTTTCTGATTTTTATCCGGAAAGTAAATGGAAGCCCGTAGTTTGGATTACTGCAGTAGCATTACCTGCAGCAACTGGAATTTTGCGGGTAACTGCTGGGCGACATTACCCAACAGATGTAATTGCAGGCTATGCTGTAGGTGCAACAATAGGTATCCTAATCCCACATTTTCACAAGAATAAATCCTCTAGTGACAAAGGGGTACAGGTCGATATCTGGGGTAATGGAGGCAGAATTGTCTGGCAATTCTAAAAACTAACAAAGGTGTTTAGGTTTATCTGATCACGATTTCCACCATTCAAGAATTGGTTCATATAAGCTACCTCAAACCGGACACCTTTGTTCAATCGATATCCTAATCCGCCATATAAACGATTACGATCAAAAAAGACATTCTCTGTATTAATGAATATTTCGTTATAGAAAGAAAGGTAGTAGGTATTATCCTCCATTTGCGTATTATTCAATGGTAAGGTCAAACCTAAGAAATATCTAAATCGCATTCGAAAGTCCCCTTCCACAAAGCGCTGCTCAAACCGATATCGGTGTTGTGCACCAACTTTACCAATTTTTTGGCGGGTAATAAACTGTTGAAAAATCCGGTGCTCATCCACCTCAATCTTATCATCCGAATTACCGATATAGTTTTGACTATGAATAAAACCATAACCAAAAAGAAGGTTATTATTATTCTCTGTAAGATTATATCCTATTCCTGTCCTTAACAGAAGTTGTTCAAGGTCACCAATTGCATTATAATTTCGGTATTGTACTTCGTGGTGCCAATTCCATTTACTATCAATTTTTTTATTTCCAAAGTAATTGATCCAATTACCTAAGTTACTATCCTGAGCAAAAGACAATTGTGAAAGAAACACAAATGAGAAAAGCAAAAAAATACGCATAGAAAAAATTTGATTGGTTAAGTAGTACTTTTATAACAGTTCACTAACAAAAGGGTTTTCAACACTATAATTCTAAGAAATCTCTTTTTGTTTTGACGCCTATCTGATCGCCAACATAAAAAGTTAGGATGATATTCATAGTTTACGAATTATCTGCTTACAGGCTTATAGATTTCCCAAAAGATTAATTACTTTTCGAGAGATTTGAAAACTACACAACGCTAAATCACATCCATGTATCTTTTAGGTTACGATATTGGGAGCTCCTCTGTCAAAGCAGCATTAATTGACGCCAACTCAGGCGAGTGTTTAGCTTCTACTTTTTATCCAAAAGAAGAGATGCATATTGATGCACCAAAAATCGGATGGGCAGAACAAGATCCTGAGCTTTGGTGGAAAAATCTGCAAAGAGCACACTCAACAGTAATGCAAAAAGCTGCTGTTGATCCTAAATTAATAAAAGCCATTGGAATATCTTACCAGATGCATGGTTTAGTACTCGTCGATAAAGATCACCAAGTTATTAGGCCCTCAATTATCTGGTGCGATAGCAGAGCTGCTCCAATAGGCGATAAAGCTTTTAATGATTTAGGAGCAGAACGTTGTCTTAGTGCTTCGCTTAATTCTCCCGGAAATTTTACTGCTTCAAAATTACGTTGGGTCAAAGAAAACGAACCTGAACTATTTGATCGTATCGAGCACTTTCTGTTACCAGGTGACTATATCGCTTTACGATTAACCGGAAAAGCTAATACAACGATCAGTGGTTTATCTGAGGGAATATTCTGGGATTTCAAAAAGAATGGGCTGGCAGATTTTCTATTGGATCATTATGGTATACCTGCATCTATGGTTCCTGATATCGTTCCAACTTTTGGTATCCAAAGTATTCTAAGTGATAAAGCAGCAAGCCTATTAGGTTTACAAGCAGGCACTCCAGTTACTTATCGAGCAGGAGATCAACCCAATAATGCATTTTCACTAAACGTCTTAAATCCTGGAGAAGTTGCTGCAACGGCAGGAACATCAGGAGTAGTTTATAGCGTAAGCGACCAAATCAATTATGACCCCTTATCAAGAGTGAACACCTTTGCGCATGTCAATCATGGCGATCAAACGCGCCTAGGTATTTTACTTTGTGTAAATGGCTGCGGTATTTTAAATGCCTGGATGCGCAAAAACACCGGAAACCTTAGTTATGATTCAATGAACGAATTAGCGGGAGAAGTACCGGTTGGCAGCGATGGATTAACGGTTCTTCCATTTGGCAATGGGGTAGAGCGGATCTTGCAGAACCAAAACATTGATGCTCAATTTCTAGGGCTCAACTTCAATCGCCATCAACAGGGTCATTTGATCCGCGCAGCGCAGGAAGGAATTGCTTTTTCTTTTTTCTACGGGATGGAGATTATGCAAGAAATGGGAGTCAACCTTTCTTTGATTCGTGCCGCAAAAGCAAACTTATTTCTTAGTCCAATCTTCAGAGAGACATTAGCTGCTGTAAGCGGCTCTGCTATTCAACTCTATAACACTGATGGTGCCATTGGTGCAGCGCGTGGAGCAGGACTTGGGGTTGGCCATTATGCAAGTGCGAAAGAAGCCTTTGACAATCTTCATATAGTTGGTGAAACAGCTCCGGACACTTTGAATGTTAATGCTGTTAAAGATGCTTATCAGCGATGGAAGAAAGCTTTGTTAAAACAGATAGACTAAGAATAAATACTGAAGTGGCTTAAGCTTGTCTATCCGTAAAAATTTAAATTACCCCCCTTAGCTCAAGTAGTTTTGTGGTCCTTTTGCAATAAAATTAATCACCTTTAAAGAACACCTCTCACTATGGAAATTTTAACTGGTAAAAAAGAATACTTCAAAGGCATTGGCAAAATCTCATTCGAAGGTAAAGACTCAAAAAACCCGCTCGCATTCAGATACTATGATGCAGATCGAAAAGTAGGCAGAAAAACTATGGCCGAACATCTTCGCTTTGCGGCTGCGTACTGGCATAGCTTCTGCAACTTAGGTGCAGATCCTTTTGGTGGTGGAACAAGACAATTAGAATGGAACATAGGTCGTGATGCCATCTCGCGGGCAAAAAATAAAATGGATGCAGCTTTTGAGTTTTTTACCAAACTAGGCGTTGAGTATTACTGCTTTCACGACTATGATTTAGTAGAAGAAGCAGATACTTTAAGAGAATCTGAAAAGCGATTAAAAGAGATTGTCCGCTATGCTAAGCAAAAGCAAAAGGCTTCCGGGGTAAAACTACTTTGGGGTACAGCCAACCTGTTCTCTAACCCTCGTTATATGAACGGCGGAGCAACTAATCCAGACTTCAATGTAGTTGCTTATGCTGGTGCACAGGTCAAACATGCAATTGATGCAACGATTGCGCTCAAGGGAGAAAATTATGTTTTTTGGGGTGGTCGTGAAGGGTACTTGTCTTTGCTCAATACAGATATGAAACGGGAAAAAGATCACCTTGCTCGTTTCCTACATATGGCAAAAGACTATGCTCGCAGAAATGGTTTTACCGGAACGTTCTTTATCGAACCAAAGCCAATGGAACCTACCAAACATCAATATGATTTTGATGCAGAGACTGTAATCGGATTCCTTAGACATTACGGCTTAGATAAAGATTTTAAGCTAAATATTGAAGTAAACCACGCTACACTCTCTGGCCACACTATGGAGCACGAGATGCAGGCTGCAGCTGATGCGGGCATGCTTGGAAGTATTGATGCTAATCGCGGAGACTATCAGAATGGTTGGGACACTGATGAATTCGTTAATAATATTTATGAGGCCACGCTGGCAATGCTTGTACTATTAGAGAGTAAAGGATTACAAGGAGGAGGGATCAACTGGGATGCAAAAGTGAGACGAAATTCTACTGATCTGGAAGATCTTTTTATTGCGCATGTGTCAGGAATGGATGTGTTCGCAAGAGCTTTACTCATTGCTCATGACATTCTTAAAAACTCTGACTATAAAGCTTTACGGAAGAATCGATACGCTAGCTTCGATGACGGTAATGGTAAAGCTTTTGAAAAAGGGAAACTTAAGCTAGAGGACCTGCGAAAACTTGCCGTACGGAAAGGTGAACCACAGCAAATTAGTGGTAAACAAGAGTACCTGGAGCAACTAATCAACATGTATATCTAATTGAAAACAATTGACGGATCTAAATTATTTATAAAACAGCAGATTAAGAATCTTGGGCGACAGTTCTAAGATTCTCCTGTTTTGTAATTGTACTTACTCCGGCTTGGCTCATCTCCTTTGGTTTAACATTAGGAAGAAGAAGGGTAAAGGTTGTACCGACATTAAGCATTGACTCAATGCTTACGGTTCCGCCCATATCGTCGATTATTTTTTTGCAAAGACCGAGACCAAGTCCTGTACCTTTGTAGTGATCATTAGTGTGTAGGCGCTTAAAGAAAAGGAAGATTTTTTCGTAATACTGTTCTTCAATTCCAATTCCGTTATCAACAAACTGTAACTCAAGGTGATCTTCCGTCAGCTTAGACTTGACGAATATATTAGGGGTTTTTTCTTCGTTATATTTAATTCCGTTTTCGATGAAATTTTGAAATAACACCGTCATCTCCGTCTCATTGCAGTAAAACTCTGGCAGATCAAAAACGTATAAGTCAACGTTTTTGCGCTCAATAATATCGGTTAGGTTAAACTTAACCTTATCCACTATAGTTTGCAGATTAACCATGCTCTTCTTATGAGCTTTAGTGTTTGTTATTTTAGAATACTCCAAAATATCCGTCACTAAATAATTCATCTGCTCCGCTCCACTTCTTGCAAAGTCTAGCTTTGAAAGCAGGTCATCATATCGCTCTCTTTGGACATCTCTTTTAATTAAATCCAAAAAACTTATGATCGTTCGCAGAGGAGACTTAAGGTCATGAGAAGCGATATAAGTAAATTGCTCTAATTCTTCCTTCGTCTTTTCCAGATTGGCGTTTTTATCCTGAAGCTCATTGATGAGCTGGTCTTGTTGATCTTGCTGCTTTTTAATACGTTTTTGAAAAGACCAAATAACCATGACCAGCCAAATCACGCAGACCAAAAAAGCAAAAGGATCATCATAGGGATTATCAACGGTTGGTAAGATCGGCGAATAAAAAATTAAATACACCGTAGAGAGTACATAGTTCAAGGTGAGTACGGAGTAAAAAATCGTTCTTTGTCTACGATTATCTCCATAGAAGATATAAATCAAAAATAACAAGACCGTCAATACACTCTCCTCGCTGAATGAGCCTCCAATCAAAACCGTCCAGAGACATACCTGAAAAGGAATAATCCCTGCAACAATAAATCTAGAGTAGTCAAATAATTGATAATAGTTAAGTAGTAAGGGCAAAGAAACCGTAAACGCCAAACCTAAAGATAAATAGCTGTAATAAATTGGCAGATCAAGCAATATCCCTACACAAGCCATCGCAAGACATACACAGCCCCCCATGAATGATATTTGGTTCATAAGCGCATACGCACCAAGCCCTTTAGGTTTATCCTTTAATCCTAAAGAGCTAATTGAGGCCCAAACTTTAGAAATCCTACTTATCAAAAGATTCATTCTTTATCATTTATGAACAGAGAAAAGACCAAGCTTTACCTAAACAAGTAAAGGTTCTTTTTTTTGTTTCATAGGCAAGCTTACTGTTTTACAAAGCGGCATACGTACAACAAATTCAGTCCCGCTGCCAACTTTAGAGCACACTTCTACATCGCCATTCATATTTTCTATGATCTTCTTACAAAGACCAAGCCCAAGTCCCGTCCCCGTGTATTCATCATTGTTATGCAGGCGTTTAAACAGCAAAAATATCTTATCGTAATACTGTTTTTCGATACCAATCCCATTATCTTTAAAGCTTAAGGTTAAGATCATTCCTTCTACGCTTGCGTTAATCTCTACCTTTGGCTGACTTTTATCATTATACTTTAGGCCATTTTCTATGAAATTCTGGAACAAGACGGTATAGAGCGTTTCATTTCCTTTTATTACGGGTAGGGCCTCTGATTTGACCTCACCATTTTTTCCTTCCATCATTATCTTCAAATTATACTTAATCTTATCAAGGATAGTATTAAGATCTATCATTACCTCACAATCTTCTTTTTGACTGGAAAGCTGAGAATACTTTAGAATATCTTTTATTAGGTGGTTCATTTGATCTGCCCCATTTCTAGCGTAATTGAGTTTCGAGAGCAAATCAGTATACTTTTCTCGGGCAATATCTCTTTGCATTAGCCCCAGAAAACTTATAATTGTACGTAGGGGAGATTTAAGATCATGAGAGGCGATGTATGTAAATTGTTCTAGCTCCGCTGAAGTCTTTTCTAAGTTAGCATTTTTCTCTTGTAAAGTTGAGATAAGCTGTACTCGTTTATCCCGATTATACTTTATTTGCCCTTGATAAGCCTGAATAATCTTAATGATCCAAATACCAGACATTATAAATGCGACAGCCTGGTGAGGTGAATTCTGTGGCAGATCAAATAGGCTTCCAAAAAAAAGGATATATGCCTCTGCTCCGAAGTAGGCTGTAAAAGCAAAAACACATAAGACAACCATATACTGTTTGCTTTTATAATAGAGCATATAAATTAAGAAGATCGAAACAACCAAAATACTTTCTTCCCCTGAACCACCGCCACCAACAACTAAATTGATAGCTATCAACAAAGGGTGAATAACCGTAATAATAAACTTAGATAGATAAACTTGACGAAAGTAGTTAAAGACAACAGTCAGTACGACCGATGTTCCAAAAATGGTAGATAGTACAAATATTACCCATGGGATATCGGTAAAAAAGGAAGATACTATCATAGAGATGAATAAGAAACCTCCAAGTATACCCATTTGGTTTATCAGGGAAAGAATAGCGTTCTCTTCATGGTCATCTCCTGCACCAAAAGCTTTTGCGCGCTCCCAAAGAATAAAGATTTTATTAATAATATCCATGCTTGCTAAATCCGAATAGGTTAGATTTTAGTCCAGTAAATAGGAATGATTGTTAATGATTAATATTCGGAGATGCTTTGGTCTGCTTATTGATTAATATCTAATATGAAGACGTCAAAAATTAAACCAGAAGATATTAATCTCTTATGTCAATTGTTAAAATTGCCAGAAGCTACCATAATATTTGACCCATCAGGTAGTATTTCTTCAAACAAGCTGTCAGTAGCAAAGGACGTCACTCAACTACTACAACAAGCCAAAAAATTTAATGCCTGCCTCAATTTATCAGGGCAACCTTTGGAGGTGCTTTCCTTTGATTTAATCTTAGAACCTGGGCAACCACAACAGAAATATAAAGCATTCACTGGTCATCACTTCCTTGGATTCAATAACCCAGATGGAAGCCTGCGCTGGTTCCAACCCGCGAAGGCCAGTGCTCCGCACTTTCTTCATCTATATAATGGCTCAGGGTGGAAAGCCCGGATAATAAGAACCGTGGCCAAGCTTTCTTTTAAACTAGGCTTACAAAATAAATTTAGCGCCTGTAACTTCTGTTTGTACAGCAAGGATGCAAACCACTTTTCGGCAATCTATGGTACAAACGAACTCGCAATCTTTACCGGCACGATCGGAAAAAACCGAAAAGCCGTTGCAGCTATTTGTACTAAAGACAAAGCGCAGGATTATATAAAGATTCCAATTTCAAATACTGCAAAGGCTCTCGTAAATACAGAATATTCTCATTTAAATACTTTAAGTAAATACTCCTTCGAAGCACTGCAGATACCTAAAGCAAGCTGGGTAGGGCAAAACTTAAAGCTCAACAATATCATGCCTTCGAACCGGGTAGAAACAATTGAAATCAAGGATCAACACCTTGCAGCTCTAAAAGAGTTTTTTGAAAACACCTTGAAGGTAAAAATCCTGGCGCAAACAGATATCTACAAAAAAGTAGAAACCCGGATAAATAGTCTTAAGCACCAGAAGCCCGTAGATCTGTCTCCTGAAAAACAGACTAAATTATTGGAGCACCTAGTAGCCTTATTTCAAAGCTTTGACCAAAGTCAATTAGTAAGTCTTTGCTATGCTCATGGTGATTTCACGCCATGGAATATGTTTGTCAGCCCCAATAAAATACATGTGTATGATTGGGAATTAGCAATGCCGGAGCAACTCCCTCTTTTCGATTTGTTCCATCACGTTATCCAATCCAGTGTACTGATACAGCATCAAGCTTATCAAAAAATTAAACCTAAGATCGAAGCCTTAGGAAAAAGACCGGAAATTGAAGAGATACTCCACAGTAGTAAAATGAATTTTTGGTCATGCTACCGATGGTATCTATTGGATAACTGTAGCTATTACTTGGACTTATATACCCGACAGGAAAAACTTCATCCGCAGGCCAACTGGTTGGTCGATTGTTGGATCGAAGCCACCAGGGATGCAATCAGAATGCCTGGCACCAAAAATAAATCTCTAGAAAACGTATAGTTGATCCTTTCGCATTTTTCAAAAGCAGTATTTATCCGCTCCAGATTCGCCTTTCTATTATAATTGAAGGTGAAAAATAATGCTTACCTTGTTTCAAAATGACAAGGTATGAATGAAAACGCTACTTCACATTCCGATATCAACACGGTATTCATCGCTCACCTCATATTGGTGATCATTGCCTGGGCTGGTCCATTCGTTTTTCCCTGGTATTTGATGGTCCTTGGTTATGGCATTGTGGTTGGTCAGTTTATTTACTACAAAAGATGCCTGTTGAATCAAGCACATGGTCTTGACGATAGCGGCGATCATACTTTTTACTCTCACTTATTCGAGAAAATGGGTTTTCGACCGAATCGAAAAAAACTTAAAGACTTTGTCCGTGGTTATCTATATGTAATCCTTGCTATATTTACAATTGCATTGCAATTAGGGCTTGGCTATCAGGCTTATCTATCCAGATAAAATAATTTCTTTATGCATAGCATTCTTGTTCCCACAGACTTTTCAAAAAACACACATACTGCACTTTCGTATGCCATTGATCTTGCGAACCAGTTTGGTTGCAAACTTATCCTGTTTAACACCTACAAGCTTAGCCATCGCGCGGGTATGTATATTGGTGTCGAAAAAATGATGCGGGAAGAGTCCAAAGTCCAAATGGCAGAATTACTCCGAGAGGTGCGTCCGCTAATTAAAGGGGATGCAACTGTCGAAGGCAAGGTTGCTAAAGGAGAAGCTATTCCTACGATTATCCGGGCAGCCAAAAAATTGGAGATTAACCTCATCGTAATGGGTACGCAAGGAGCAAGCGGCCTCAAAGAAGTCTTTATCGGCAGTACTACTAATGGAGTCATTAAAGGTTCAAAAATTCCTGTATTAGCTGTCCCTTCTGAGTATAAATATCAAGCCATCAAAACCGTCGCACTTTCCTTAGACGGAGAATCTATAAGCTCTGAGTTATCTCTGGAATCCCTTCGGATGATTATCTATCGATACAATGCAGATGTCCGGATTTTTCATATCACCTCTCCAGGGCAATCTGTCGATGTAGAACTCAAAGGAAAACTTCCAAAAATCCTGAGTAGAATTGATCATTCTGTCCAGCTTATTGAAGCCGAATCTGATCAAATTAATCAAAGTATTAAACACTTCGTTGAAGAAGAAAAAGCGGATTTACTTTGTATGATCAAAAGAGACAGAGGCTTCTGGGGCAATCTTTTCCATAGCAGTGTTACCACTCGCGAAGTCTTTAGTTCGACGGTTCCTTTGCTCATTCTCTTCGATTAATCTTTCTGAACATTTTAGATTTTAATGCGCTTAAACGGTAGGGTTTGCTGACTGGATTGCGTTTAAAAGTGGGGAAGTAGTTACAAATTTTCTTTAAGCATTTGTAATCAACTTAACTTGTGGACAATACATATTTTTTAATAATCCATAGAAAAAACAACGATGCTTTTTCTTTATAAAAATAAACCTTTATTGCTTACTTTTGTCTCCAGTCTTGGCTTCCCGGGCTATAATAATCATTCAAACAACAATTTTAAAACTTACTAAAAATGAGAAAACTAGTCAATTTATCTTTGATGCTAGTCGCTATCAGTCTCTTATTTCCATCTTGTGTTTCCAAGAAAAAATTTACAGAGCTTTTAACTTCTAAAGAAGCTGTTGATGCAAGCTTATCTGCTTCACAACAAAAAGTGAAAATGTTAGAAGGAGAGAAAGAAGAGTTGATGAGCGCTAAAGCGGATTTAGAATCAAAAGCAGCAACACTTGAAGGAGAGCTTTCTTCAGCTACCTCTAAGTTAAGCACTGCTGAAGCAAGTCTTTCAGAAGCAGAAACGAAGCTTTCACAAGCTGAGGTTGAGCTTGCACAGGCTGAGCAAAGTATTAAAGGTGTTTTCAGCCCTTATGCTGGAACTAACCTTGACATCATGCGTCGTGATGACCGCCTTTACATCAACCTTGGTGAGCCTGTTACTTTTGGTAGTGGTTCTACTCGTGTTGCACGTAAATACCGCGATCAAATCAAATCTATTGCTGAAGTATTAAAAGCTAATCCAAATCTAAGTGTACAGGTTGAAGGTCACTCTGACAACGCTAAATTCTTAGAGGGTAAAGGTAACAACTGGAGCTTAAGCATGAATCGTGCTATGAGTGCAATGAATATCTTACTTCGTGAAGGCGTTAGCCCTAATCAATTGTCTGCTGTAGGACGTGGAGAGTTTGCACCTGTAGATGCTAACAATCCTGATTCTAAAGAAGCAAGAGCTATGAACCGTCGGGTAGAGTTTGTAGTAGTTCCTGATCTTTCTAGCTTACCAGAAGTTAATCCTTAAGGATTTGAGGTAATTAGAACTCAGATAAATAAAAAACCCTGATTTGCTTAGCGAATCAGGGTTTTTTATTTAAAGTGTCTATATTAAGACTACTCGGTTTCTTATTGAGGCACACCACTATAGTTTGAATAATAGATGTAAGCCCAAAGGATAACGAAAAAGAAGAAAAACAAAAATATTTTCGCTACGAAACTACCTTTTTTTCCTGCATTATTAACTTCGCTCATATTTGATAAGTTTTATATTTCATTGATTGATTTTGCAAAGTAAAAGAAAATTTAGGGAACATCAAAGCGCCCTATTAAAGTTGAGCCATTACTCTTAGAACAAAAACTCGTCCAGCGAGTTTGAAATATGGCTTCATTGACTAAAATTTGACCTAAACATGAAATTAATTCACCTATTATTTATCCTACTTCTTTCAACTTGTTTTCTCTGTAGTTGTGCCTCCGAAGAAGATCGTACACCAATCAGGTCTTATTATTTTCCAATCGATAGCCTAACGACACCATTAGTTTACGAATATCAGCCACTTGGTACGGATACGATCTCCGGCCCTAATTATTGGTACTTTCGCACCCTGGAAACGGATACCGCTACCTATTTCACTACGAATATTTACAACCAGTTTTTTGAGGTAGAACAGTTTTCCACCGAAGAAGTCGTCCGTAACGGTACGATGATCAAAGATTATTTTCTTTTTGCTTTCGACAGTACAGGCCTGCAATATCAAATTCCAGCAGAGATTGAATACAATACTGGTTTTCCTTTCGAAGTCAAAGACTCCACCGGCGTTTTTCTGCAAAAAATTAAATTTACCTTTAGTGAAGAGCCCATACATACCACAACAGTCATCAAAAATAGACGTTATATGGGTGCGGTCAAATATGATTTTAATGGTCAATTCTTGGATGCCATCAAATTTAGCGTCCGCGAAATAATTGACGATTACGCTGAAGGACATCTTGAAACAGAAACGGAAGGTGTCGAAATCTATGCAAAAAACATCGGTTTAGTCTATTATAAGAAAACCGTAGGAGATAAATTAGCTATGGAATATCGACTAATTGATCGTTATACCATGGAAGACTTAGAGAAAAAATTTGCCGCAACTTTAGAAGACGAATAAGGTAATCCATGACCAGGTATTTTTCGCTGCTGTTCTTTTTATTATTCACGGGTACTGTCGTAGCGCAGATCAATGCGCCGGATTTACAGTGCGTTCGCAACGATACCCTTTTCTGGGAGCTCCCTGTCAACACCTGCGGTGCATTCAATAGTTATGAGATATTTTTTAGTCCCACTGCTGGCGGGCCTTTCAATTCACTAACGAATATTACCAACCCTACAGCAACATTTTTCTTCCATAACAATCCCGCTGGAGAAACTTTCTTCTATTATATGGTCACCAATGCTAATTGCCCCGGCGAGCCTCAATTAACTTCAATCACCCTGAATAATGAATCTCCCGAACGTTCTCCTATTGATTTCGTGAGTGTCAATAATGGCCTGGTCGAAATACAATGGACACCAAGTACTTCGCCCGAGGTTACGAACTATATCATCTATAGAACTTCTCCAATTGGAGCTTTACCTATTGATACCGTTGATGCCAGCCTTACACAATACCTGGACCTGACCTCTACCCCAGGTGGGCAATCAGAATCTTACTTTGTCCTAGCAATGGATGCCTGTGGTAATACAAGCGTCTTTGACCTTCCGCATTTTACAGTATTTCTGGAGACTACCGTTGATGCCTGCGATCGAAGTATTCAACTGGATTGGAATCGCTATCGCAACTGGCCACAGGGCATTCAGGAGCAAGAGATTTGGATATCAACCAATAATGCTCCTTTTGAATTACTGACTTCCCTATCTGCAACAGACTCAACTTATACTTTTGAAGACACTAATGATGGTAATTTTTACTGTTTTTACATTGCCGCAATTGCTGAAGGAACGGCCGTCATTTCTAATTCAAACACTCGCTGTCTGACTTTAAACATCGTTGAACCTGTCAGAGATTTTTTCTTAGAGAATGTCAGTGTCACAGATAACAACGAAGTGGAATTCACCTGGACCTGGAATGATGATGCGGAGGTAGCCAACGTAGCCTTCGAAGAAGGCGAAAACAGCGGAGCATTGTCGATCTTAGGCAGTTATGACCCAGGAAATAATCTAAATATTCAAACCAGTCGCATCGTACCTGAAGCCAACCCTACTCAGGGAAAAAGATTCTATCGCCTTATAGCCACTGATGATTGTGATAGCACTGTAAACTCTAACATCGTCCCCAGTATTTTTTTGATGGGCACACCACTTGCCAACCAATCCAATCAACTAGACTGGACTCCATTGGATCGACTAGAAACGATTGTTGAAGATTATGACTTATATCGGATAGTAGATGGAGCAGCCAGCTATATGGCTACTGTGGATCCTACCGTCAATCAATATATTGACGCAGGAATTGATATTACCAATCCGGATGAATCGAACATCTGCTATTATGTCGTAGCAAACGCCCGGGTAACTAGTCCCGCGGGGGAAGAAATAAGTATCACTAGTCAATCCAATACAACTTGTGTCGAACAGTTTTCGGACATCATCGTTCCGAACGCATTTGTCCCGGAAGGCGTCAATAAAGAATTCCGACCAAGGCTGGTATTCGGAACAGAAGTAGATTATGAAATGCTCATCTTCGATCGTTGGGGAAAACAAATCTTTGTCAGTACTACCCCTTCTCAGGGCTGGACGGGCCGTGATGGTTTTTTCTATTATCCTGCCGGGGTCTATACTTACATTATCCGTATCACACAAACGAACGGCCGTATGGTCGAAAAGAAAGGTGTAGTCGCACTTTTACGCTAAGCTTCTCAAAGGCTTGTCAGGATAAATTTCACTCCTTTTTAATTTTTCTGTATTTTTTCTGTAACCATTTCTAAAAGTTGCAATATCCATTAGTAACAACTCGGAAGTGCTCAGCACCATTGAAAACAGCAAACGAAAAATGTCAGACGAGCAAATCATGCTAGCAGTGAAAAACGGAGATCTTCAAAAGATGTCTGTCCTCTTCGAACGCTACCATGTCCGTTTGTATAATTTCTTCTACCGACTGAATTACAACCAGGTACTAAGCGAAGATTTAACGCAAAACGTTTTTGAACGCATCATCCGATATCGACACACATTTAAACCTACGTTTTCTTTTAAGTCCTGGATTTTTCAAATTGCCCGAAATGTAAAGGTGGAGCAATATAAAAAGCAGGAAAAATTAAAAACAACTTCCCTGAACATCGCTTCCGCTGCAGAGCAGGAAGAAGAATTACAACAGGCGCTCCATAAGGAAAAACAATTACAGCATCTCGAAAAAATGATCAGCTACTTAAGCGACGAACAACGGGAGTTACTCACCCTGACTCGCTTCCAGGGCATGAAATACAAGGACGCCGCTCAGGTATTCGGATGTACGGAAGGTGCGATCAAAGTAAAAGTGTTCCGAGCGATTAAAGAACTTAGAAAGTTATACCAGAAATATGATGTCTGAAGAAAAAATTATCGATTACCTGGAAGGACGGCTGGAAGCCGCAGAGCGGCAGGAAATTGAATCCGCCCTCGCAGAATCCCCGGAGCTGAGTTCTTCTTTTGAAGACTATAAAGCTTTGCTCGCAGCGCTTGACGAACAAACGGATTATCAACCTTCCGAAAGACTTAGTCAGGGATTCTATGACCATCTGGCTAGCCTGGAAGACGAAGTTACGCCAGTTGCAAAAACCAGGAGTATCCCTTACAGAAGGTTGTTACAAGTTGCAGCCGCTGCCTTAATATTTTTCGTTGGGATATCCCTTGGAAAATACATTACGCAGGATGATACACAAAAGCTTTCGCAAATCGAACAAGAACTAAAAAACACCCAGACCATCATGCTGGAAATGCTAAAAAAGGAATCCGCCAGCCAGCGCATAAAAGCGGTAAACTTTAGTTACGATATGGATGGCGCTGATCAAAAAGTGGTTGACGTACTGATACAAACTATGAATTTCGACAAAAATCTTAATGTCCGATTACACGCAGCTGAAGCACTTACCCGGTTTGGAAGTGAAGACAAGGTTAGAGATGCTTTTATATTGACATTAGCCCGTCAGGATAATCCGGAGATGCAAATCAAGGCGATTAATATTCTTGTACATCTTAAAGAAGAAAGAGCCGTCGGAGAGTTATTAAAACTATTAGATCAGGAGGATCTTATCGATCCGGTAAAACAAAGCGCACAGGATGGCTTAAATATTCTCTTGTAGTATTATTCACCAGTTCTGAAACAATAATAAATCTAGAGCTATGAAAACAATCATATTTATACTTACCATAAGCAGTACCATCTTCTGGAGTTTTAGTACTCCGGTTAATTATACCAAGCATGGAGCAACACCACAAACTATCTTAGGTGATCCTCCTACTGAGGACGCTGCTATATTGGACTCTATCATTGCTTATACCAAAGAAACTTCTGTCAATCGAGACAAAGTAAACTGGGTCGACCTCAGTAAAGAAATGAAAGCAATTCATACATCTGATGGCCTGATAGAAGCGACAAAACACATGCTGAAGTCATTGGAAGATTTTCACGGACGTATCTGGAAAGATAACATTCCTCATAATGGCCTGGTTAAAGAGTGGGTTCCCAGCAAAGTAAAAATGCCAGCAGGCTTTATGGAAAAATATCAAAGGTCTACCCTTCCAATTCACGGCACCGTCATCCAAAATAATATTGGTTACATGCAAATACCTGGAATAGGAATGAGCGAGCAGGATGCTGCGAATGCAAAAAAAATCAGAGCCACCGTATTGTCTATGCAGCAAGAAAATGATATCAAAGGATGGATCATCGACCTAAGACTGAACGGTGGTGGTACCATGTTTCCAATGGTGACTGGCTTATCCGATTTTTTTAAAAATAATGAAGAAGTTGGTTCCTTCATTGACCGGGATCACGACTACAAAGACCCCTGGCTCTTTAAAGATCATGATTTCTATTTCGGTGATTATCAGGCGACGGACTACCATCTAAAAGATATGCCAGAGGATGCAGATTTGACAGACGTACCAGTAGTAGTACTCATCAGTCAATGGACAGCAAGTTCCGGAGAAGTCGTCGCCATCGCATTTAAAAATCGCCCCAATACGTACTTCATTGGCGAGAACACCAGTGGCTATACAACCGCCGTTTCCTGGCAGCCAATGAGTGATAATATTGTCCTGCAAGTTACCACTAGTTATTACGCTGATCGCTTAGAGCATATTTACAAAGCTACCCCGGTCAAACCGGATCAGTATATTGAAGGTGGCGACAACTTCGAAGATTTGGAGAACGATCAAAAAATAATTTCCGCTATTGAATGGATGGAATAGTGTCATCATTTAAACCCTAATACTGTAACTCAAAAAATAACTAACCCATGTATAAAATTACACTGATATTTTCCTTTTTATGCTTTGGTCTAACGTCGCTGATCGCACAAGAAACCTACCTTGCAAAGTTTAGTGCCCCGTCGAATGAAAAGCGCATCGAAGTTTACTTAACCGACGCTACGCTATCTATCTCAGGCACGAATAGCAAAGAGGTAAAAGTCACCGCGAGTGGTAAAGAACCTTTACCAGAACGGGCAAGAGGGCTTCGCCCAATCTCCAAGATAGCGACAGATAATACCGGTCTGGGACTTGAAGTATTAGAATCGAATAATACCATAACGATTCGTCAAACCGCCTCCAGTGAACTATCAGTCAATCTTCAAATTCCTCTAAGTGCAAACCTCTTACTCGACCATAGTGGCCGGAATGATGAAGCCATCACAATCAAAGACGTTCGGGGCGAAATGGAGTTAAGTGTCAGAAGCACTGACTTACAAATCACCGGAGTGACCGGACCTATCGTTGCGAATAATACCCGGGGCAATATTGAAGTAAAGTTCACTCAACTTTCTCAAGTCGGCCCGACTTCCATCAATACCGTAAGTGGTTTTGTAGATGTTACCCTGCCCGCAAACACAAAAGCTACCTTTGAAATGACCACCTTATCCGATGAGGTGTTTACAGATTTTGATCTCAAAAAAATTGAATCTGATGATAGTAACCGAAGAAAAGACAATAACTACGATTGCAGATGTAACGAACAAAATATCCTTGGCACCATCAATGGTGGTGGAGTCGAAGTATATCTAAAATCCGTGAGGGATAACATCTATCTCCGTAAAGGCTAGACTTCGATTCTGTCCTTATAAAAAATATTAAATCATCATCTTTTGATTAGTTTCCATAACGCCGGTACAATTACTTAAGCGCCTAATCGGCGGCCGGCGTTTTTTCAAAATTCAAGCTTATGAAAAATCTATTATTATTCCCTGTACTAATTCTGTTTACCTGCACCAATTTATTTGCACAAGCAACTGTTGAACGTACTTTTAAAGTATCCAATGATCAAATACTGGATCTAAATTTAAAATTTGCAAAAGATATCAATATTGATACCTGGTCAAAAAACGAAGTTCAGATAATTGCCACCATTAAAATGGGCGATAAAAACACAAGCGAGGGTTACGAACTTTCCGTCAATAAAAAGCGAAACAAGCACATCGTTGAGTCTACTCTAGATTATAGTAAAGTCCCTACCTTTACAATGGATGCAGACCAGATCGATGAAATTGACTTTAGCGGTCCTATTTCATTAGTCGGATACAAAGATGGTCATTGGCAGGCCCTTGCTTATGAGCTAAGCTATGAAATCAAAATGCCGGAATACCTGGCGCTCAACATCTGTACCTCCAAAGGCAATGTCGAAGTCAAAGGTGTAAACGCCGGATTAGATATCAAAACCAACGGCGGGTTTATTGATGTAGCCCGTAAATCCTCTGATAAGGCAAACGTTGAATTAACAACTACAAGCGGAGAAATTTTTACAAATTTTGAAGGTATCGCTTACGATGAGACTCCCGAGACCGAAAAGTCGCTTCACGCCTGTAGCGCCAACAAAATTAAAGCTACACTCAATGGCGGTGGCGATCGTAATATTGTGCTCTCCTCTACTTGTGGGAATATTTATCTTCGCAAATTATAATCAAGGCCGAACTAAATAGCCATCAAAGGCTTTGATGGCTATTTAGTTTTTCGTGATACCAACAATTAAAGTTAGTAACTTCAACTTTATACGCTAAGCATTCCATCAAATTAAATTAGAGAAGAGATTCGGGATAAGACTATTACTGCTTACGTCGTTTACACTCCGTAACAAACTTCTTGACACCAATAAAAATCTGTCCATAGTGAATGAGTGTACTACCTACTAAGACAAGGATGGCCGAACCAAAAGTAATATTCCGAACCATTTCGATAGTGGCAGTATGTACAGCAAAAAGGTTGCGGACAATGATCAATTCTACTGCGATGATCAGCGCCGAAGCTAAGAGTAAAAGAATAGCAATCCCTCGAGCATTCTTGAGAAAGTCAGGTTGTTTTTTCCACAGACACTTTCGGAGAAAAATAGCATAACTTTCGTCATGTGGGCTGATCTTGACCAGCTCTCGAAGGATGTGTTCTGCCTCGTCATATTGCATTAAGTTATAGCAAGAAGCAGCTTTACGGAATAAGAGATCTGTATAAATATCCCGACCGTTATAAAACTTGATATTATTAAGGATTGAAATCTGGATGGCTGAATCAACAATCTTGAGATGACTATGGTAAGCGCCGATTTCAAATAGTGCATCGAGGTAAGCGACCAGTAATTCAAAATATTCACTAAAGTTTAACTGCTTAATGTCTCTTTCGTAGGATTCGAAAAAGCGTACAACCGAGAGGTGTTCTTTGACATCAATCGTCTTGAACTCCTGGTAGATTTTCGAGTAGTACGTCGAAGATAGATTAGACATTTCGTGGCTAGTGCTGTTGTTCTTTTATGAATTTCACTGGTATCCAAAATTACCACAAAAACCCGAAAAACTCAACCCGTGAATCTAACCTTAACTTAAGTTTTTGTCATGAGTTTGTAAAGCGTGGGTTTACTCGGACTTACATCAATCGTAAATGGCGCTACCTGAAGGTTTAACAAATATAAACCATCTTTGATTTTATCATTCACATAAATTAACTCACTGATGGTCGCTTTTTCCCGTACTTCGTCGGGATAGCGCCAAAAAGCGCGATGGGATAAAAGTTCGCCTCCGTCTTCTTCTCTGTCGACAGAAGGTAAGTCTATGAGTAAATGCTCTACACCACAATCTACCAGGTATTCGATAGCATGATGATGAACGTAGGGTGGATTGGTCCCTGAATAGAAACGTTTTAACTTATCCGTATGGTTAGGTAGGGTACGGATGACAATCGCCGGAGCATCGCCAGCCTGAAACACTTCACGCATTTGTTCTAGTGTAATGACACGATCACCATTATCCAATTTGCTTGGAAATAAGCTGATCACTTTAGCGATATGATGATATTGCTCCAGGCAATCACTAATCGAATAGGGCTCCTTCGCAATATGTCCCACACACTCGGTATGGGTTCCGTTTCCGTGAGGATTGATTTTTACATTGAGAAAATTCAGCGGTCCGCCTTCCTTGGTTGATCCAACGAAATCTCCGGCAACTACCGGCCAGGTTTCCATCAAAGGTGCATAAAAACAATTTACCTGGCCTTCTCCTTCTACCAGAGGAATCGAGATATCCAAAGGCTTTGAAAGGTCCGCCTCGAATTGTTTATCCTTGTATTTTAATTGTATGTGCATGAAGCATCAGTCATAAGTCATTAATCATAAGTCATGGCCATTGGCTTAACTTTCTTAACCCTCTTTAACCTTTGATTCAATTTCTACTATCTTGCCCCCAGGTCAATTTCTCTCGGATCGTTTCGAGGAAAGTAATGTTCTGTAGTTGAACGAGCTTTACGGTGAAATCACATTTACGCACTGCAAGTTGATGTTCCGAAGAAATCGTTTCAAACCTGGAGTCGAGCGTACAAAGGAAATTCTCCGCGCGTCCTTCGACCTCAAAAGAGATTACTGAGTTATCAGAAATTACGATAGGCCGTACATTTAGATTATGAGGCGCAACCGGTGTAATTACAAAATTGCCGGAGTTTGGAAAAATGATTGGGCCTCCACAACTGAGAGAGTAGCCCGTCGATCCGGTTGGTGTGGCAATGATAATTCCATCTGCCCAGTACGAAGTAAGATATGCACCGTTGATAAACGTATGAATCGTAATCATCGATGAAGTGTCCCGCTTCAAAAGCGTACAATCGTTCAAGGCAAATTTGGTCTCTCCAAATATCGGCATATTCGTCTCCAACTGGATCAAAGACCGCTCGTCTAAAGTATAGCGTCCCTGCTCCAAACAATCTATGGCCATTTTAACCTTAGTCTTTTCAATGCTAGCCAGAAAGCCCAGACGCCCTAAGTTAATTCCCAGAATCGGTACATTACTATCCCGTACAATCGCTGTTGCATAGAGAATCGTCCCATCTCCACCAAGAGAGATCAGGGCATCAAACTTACGCATCTTAAAATCAAGGTAGCCTTCAAAAACGCCGACTGCACTTTTCAAGGTTACTTTCTCCCGTACTTCTTCCAGGTAATCTTTGTAGATGTAAGTATTGATCCCACGCTCGCTGAGTATATCCAGGAGCTCCTGAACAAAAGGGATATCTTTATCCTTCAGCTGTCTTCCGTATACGACTACTTGCATTAAAATGATAAGTTATAATGTAAATATAATCCTTTTTCCCACAAGTGATTAAAGCTATATTCTATGCGAATCACCTTGTCATAAAATAAGACAAAGTTAAGGCCAATCCCTCCTCCCCATAACATCTGATTGCCCAAAGGGTTGAATTCATTAAACTGTGTACTGTTTACATAACCAAAATCATTATTCAGCGCTAGGAATACTTTGATAGGCATGTCTCTAAAAGCTTCCATTGGCATGTACTTCCCCCAGTTCATCCGGGCATCGAATAATTTGTAGCGGAGTGCTGTTTTCGCATAATAGTAGTCCAGACCATCAATAACATAAAATTCATAACCACTCAAAAAATCATCGAGGTATCCTAGCGCCCAATAATTATTGTATGGCTGCTCATCCCGGATCAGTGCTATTTTAGATTTAAGAATAGTCTCCGTACTCCAGCGATCGCTAAGTTTAAAATACTGGCCGAAGGCCGTCGTCAGGTAAGCTCCATTACGTTCCTTAAATATACCTAGACCTTCTTTTTCGAAAACGGTAGAAAAGTAATTCCCTTTGGTTGGATATGGTTTGATGTCCCGATTCTCGTAAGCATATTCTAAGCGAAGGTACATTAAGGCCTGAGAAGTCGCAGTTCCGAGAAAGTAATTAGGATTGAGTTCCGCCTTTACAAAATCAGAGATTGTGTTTTTTTGATACTCTAGTTTTCCATAAAAGATAGAACGAATCTTCGGTCGATAAAAAAAGTTTACCCCGGTACGGAATCGTTGTAGTGGAAACTCATCTTCTACTCGCTGGAACTCCAGTTTATTTTCAATTGTCCGATAGGCAATTTCTTTGTTACGTGCATAAAAGAACTCTCCGATCAGACCAAAAGTCTGTGATTTATTAAAGGCCGGAAACTGATAGACTAACTCTAGTTTTTGAGTATAGCCGAGATGAAATTGTAGTTTTAGCGGGTCCTTATTCCCGGTCGTATTCAAATGCACAAAACGAATTCCGTAGTTGACCCGCTTAAACGATCTTTCTTGTTCTGTCCACCAGACATTAAAGTTTCGGTCCGCTAATTCAAACACTGGAAAAGGGTAGATATACCAGGATTCCTTCATTTCGAGTAGCAGGTCAATCTCATTCGTCTCATAATTCCAGCTAGTAATGTTCATATCCATGAGCACGAAGAGGCCCGTGTTCATAATATAATTTTTATTTTTCTCGAGTCGTTCCTGCAAGGATGCCAATTCCAGGGTATCTCCCGGCGCAAAATCCATTTCGCGAAGGATGATTCGCTCCTTCGTTCGTTTGTTGCCTTTTACCTGAATATTATTGATGATAACGTAGTCGCTCTGCGCGTCCAGGTTAGATAAAAACAACAGCAGCAGTAAACATGTGAAAAACCTCATCTCCGCAAAGGTCGGATTTTTTCAAGAGACTAGTCGTTTTTATTTTCGAGAGCCCCTTTAATTATTTAATCAGCCTTATTCCTTTCCGAGGTTTGAATTTTTCAGAAATGTCAAGGATGTAAATCCCTCTTGTTAACTCTGGCAGTGTTATGTAGTTGGTCCCTTGATTTATTTCAAAAGCAAAAAGTAAGGCTCCTAAAGCATTAAATAGCCGGGCTTCTACTTTGCCATTTTTATTGGATTCAATGATTAAGGTTTCGGATATAGGATTATTAACAACTTTAATTACAATTTCTTCATCCACGGTCTCCGAAGTAGTATAACAATCATTCTCCCAAGGGTTAATTTCCACAGGCACACTTCCTTCTAGCTCCACCCCCTCAAACGCCGGGTAGTTAACATCATACTTTGTTGCTCTGAACACTTGGTTAAATTGAGGCGACCCACCTTGAGAGACGGGAGATCCATTTCTATTGACCGGATTAATATATTCCCAAAGTGTTTCCTTGGTAGGATTAAGCTCAATAAACCGACCAGACATACCTTCACAAATAAGCACATTGCCATTAGAAAGCATCTGGGCGCCAGACATTAATTTGGAGTAAAAGCCCGGCTCCGTGAAAGCCCAGTCAGGGGATTCCGGTCCATAAATGCCCTCCTCTTCTAAGAGGTAGGTTCCGTCGTTTTGTACAGGAGGAGACCATATTTCCACACGGGATTGGTTATCTGTAAACTCATTATTGAATACCATTAATTTACCTGCATGAGGGTAACCTTCTGGGGCCCAGCGAACATCATGTTGTCCAAAGAAATCTTGCGCTCTTAGATGGCCTCTATCATAAGCTTCAGGGTTACCAAAGCGATATAAGAGTCCTCCGCCTTTATTGGTATTTCCTCCTGCGGTAGATGCTGCTTCTGTTGTTGTAGTACTATGATCAATTATCCAAAGCTCATTAAACAACCTAGAACTCACCACTATTTGATCAAGTGTCGGATGGTAATCTATCGAGTTCAGATGCACCCAGCTTCTAGGATTTGATACAAGTGCTCCAAGATAATTGATATCTATCCGTTCTGGGTGTTCAGCAATCACTCCATAGTTTTCTTTACTGGGATCAACATCCTGAATAAGATGATCCCAGAGTTTCCACTCCCAAACGATTGCTGCCTGATTATTATCAAGTATCTGAAGTTCAACAATTTTCTCAGACCAAACTTCTCCGTCATAGATCCTCCCTTTTTGTTTGGCTTCAGTCTCAGAGTATTTTTCCCAGGCCAGGATTAAAAAATTACCATTCGGCAAAAGGGCTATATCATGGTGAGCTTGTTGTTTGTCATCAACATATTCATAAGACCATTGTAGTTCTCCCTCCCAGGACCATAATTCAAATCTTCCGCCTGCACCTCCTTCCTGTGCAAAAGGTCCATCTACCCTTAAGCCCTGAAGTAAACTACCGTCTTCCAAAAGGTATTTAGAATTACCCGGTTTGTATTCACTTAACCAGGAATTTACGACGAGCCCACAATTATCAATTAGATAGGTTTTTTCGTTATTTCCGAATAAGGTATATCCGGGTGAAGGGTGTTCATTGATCATTACCCCAACTGTTTGTTGTGCGAAACAAGAGAAGTAACTTAAAACTATGAGTATCGAAAGTAATGATCGCATAAGAAAATAACTCTGAGGCTGTCTGACCTCAGAGTTATAAAAAATATCTTAGAAATTAATCCCAACTCTTCCAAAGAAATATGCTCCGTCAGATCCCATTTGAACAGAATCATTAAAGCCTCCCTGATCCGTCCATCCGTCAAATTGTGGTGTTGGATAGGTGTTCAGAATATTATTTCCTCCAATCGTTAGTTTAAGGTTCTTATTAATCAAATAACTAAGGCTCAAATCCAATGTCATGACTGCCTCGTAAGTATCTGTAGCAACATCAAAAAGAGCGTCAGCTTCTGCCTGGTTGGTAGCAGGTGAATCGACCCATTGGAAATCTTGTAACTGCACCTCACTAAATTGAGTAAGGCTCAAAAGTGCATTAAACTTTTGAGTGTTATAACCTACGTTAAACCCAATTTTGTAATCAGGCGCTGCCGCTTCAAGATAAGCTTGTGAAAATGGTCCAAAGAAGGTAAACTCATTCAAACCTCCAGTATTAATCGCATCGATTTTCAAGTCATTAAAGTTCGCTGCTATTCCTGCGGAGATATTGCTCGTACCATCTTGCAAGTAATGCTTGTAGTTAAGTACTAAGTCAATCCCACTTGTTCGGGTGTCTACTCCATTCGCAAAAAACTGAGCAGCTTCAGCGCCTACATCCAAACTTGAAGCGTCAAAATTATCCGTAAGGATAATACGGTCATCCACAGCAATAGAGTAAGCATCAACAGTTGCTGTAAAGCCTGCTTTTTTGAAAGTAAACCCGATACTAGTATTAAACGCCTCTTCTTCTTTCAATTGATCTATTCCAAAAGCTTTCGTAACAGTACTCCCGTTAGCTGCGAGTAGCGTTCGAACAGATCTTCCGGCTACGATGTTATTAAATAATAAATTGTAGTGAAGTTGCGCCAAAGATGGTGCTCTAAAACCACTTGAAAGAGATCCTCTAAAACTCAAAGCATCATTAACCTTGTATCTAGCAGCCAACTTATAGTTAAAGGTTTCTCCAAAGTCACTATATACCTCATATCGCACTGCTGCACCGATTAAGAACGCCTCCGTTACATTTACTTCCACATCTGCATATGCTCCCAGGTTACTTCTGTTTTTGTCAACTTCATTTGCAGGACTATATCCAGGAAAACCCTGTGATCCGCCCGGCAATTGATCTCCATTAGCATCAACAGCAGGAACCTGGATAGCAGGATTTGTAATAGCTACACCTAGTGTATCATATAAAGCATAAGAGCCTTCCTCGCCAGCAAAAATGGTGAAATTTTCTGTTCTGTATTCCAATCCAAATGCGAAGTTGATTCCTTCGGCAGCATCTTCATAATATTTACTAAAATCCATTCCTGTAGTATTCATAGCCAGACTATGTCCTCCTGCATCAAACTCCGTTGAAGATGCAGCTCCCAGGGACGCATTATTCGTGTTTTTGATGAAATAGTGGAAATCATTCTTTCCATAGGTATTATTAAAATCTACTTTCCAACCATTATCCATTTCATGTCGTACTCCTGCGGAGCCAGAAGCATCTGTAATTATAGAAGTAATCCTTGGAGTGAACCCATTAGGATACAGGCTAGGTACAGCACGATTATCGCCATCTGCAAAGCTGCTTCTTGAAAAAGCAAAAGCATCTGTATCTCTATAGTTTCTTCCTCCAAAGGCATAAAACTCCGTATTTTCTGACAATGGAATTGCTGAGTTTACCATAAAATTAAAACCATCAATCGCAGCAGATCCATATCCTTTTCTCCAACTAAAACCAGGGCGTAAAGTCCGATCTTTTGATAAATATTCGGCTGTAAAATTCACAAATCCCCCATCATCACCTAGTTCGATTCCATAATTTAGGTCAACAAGTACGGTATTCCCATCAAAACTTGCATCTCCATCTGGGTCCAAAACTCTATTAGTCCCATCAACATTAAATAAAGCGTCTCCATACTCTTCTTCATATCCGGCACCTATATTTGTGCTATGAGCACCGTAGGTAATCCCGCCTGTAATTCCGTCTGTTTTATCTTTAAGCACAATATTGATGACTCCTGCGATTGCATCTGATCCATATTGAGCGGAAGCTCCATCTCTTAAGATTTCAATTCTTTTGATTGCTGCAGCAGGGATAGCATTCAGGTCTGTTCCTGAATTACCTCTACCTCTAGTTCCAAATACATTTACCAAGGAAGACTGGTGACGGCGTTTACCATTAATCAAAACAAGTGTTTGATCCGGCCCTAATCCTCTCAAAGAGGCTGGGTCAATATGATCCGCACCATCTGCGCCAGACTGTTTTGTAGCGTTAAAGGAAGGAGCAGCGAATTGTAAAATTTGATTGATTTCTGCCTTTCCGGTTTGAGCAGCTATAGATGATATATCAATTACATCGACTGCAACCGGAGAATCTGTAGCAGATCGATTATAACTTCTTGACCCTACTACCTGAACCTCTCCTAGTGTTACACCCTCTACCAAAGTAGCGTTAATCTCGGTGGCACCATTTATTGCTATTTCCTGATCCTCGAAACCTACATAAGAAAAGACCAATACGCTCGCATCATCACTAACATTTAAAGTATAGCGGCCATCGATATTCGTCGTTGTTCCTACATTTGAATTCTTGACGGAGACGTTTACGCCTATTAACGGCGAACCATTAACATCTACTACGGTCCCGGTAATTGTTTTCTCTATTTTCGTTTTCTTCGAAACAGTATCAATCTTTTTTGATCTCTTTTTTGAAGACATTATTGCTGACTGCAATGAAAGTTGCTCTGAGCTTTCAGCTTTTTGCAGTTGTTTGAGCTTACTTTTTAATTTTTTGACTTGTTTCTTTCCCTTTCTTCCTGCATTGTAAATTACATAGTACTTCTCTCCAAGTTGCTCGTATCGAAAATTAGTTTCTCCAAGCAAGTCCTTAATCAAGGTGTTTAAATCATCATGATCAATTCCTTTAAATTCGACATTTACCCCTTCAAGTAAATTCAGATCATAGGTAAAAAAGACTTGATATTCTTCACTGATTAAATTAAGTACATCAATAATTGGTTGGTCTTGTTCAACTGGGCTATTACTGGAAAAAGCACTAGAAAGGACAAGCAACATTCCCGCAAAAAGAAGGGATGTTTTTCGAATAAGTAGATAAAGTTTCATACAGTTATGTTTTGGTTAAAAAATAAAACAGCTCTTATAGGGTGTGTTTTTTAGTTTGAATTTTTGATTATTAATTTTTTTTCTGTTGCCTCAATTTTGATTCCACAGGCTATTTCCATCGCTTTAATACAAATGTCAAGATTAGTAGTCGGAACACCAATATGAATCCTTTTTGATGCGATAGTATTATCATCATAAGAAATATCAACACCATAGATTTCTGCAATTCTATCCATCGCAGCACCAAGACTAATATCCTCAAAAATCAAAGTCCCGTCTTTCCATGAACTATGAGCAATAGCTTTTACCGATTTTTTCTCTTCGATAATACGATCCTTCTTTGCTGAAAAAGTAATTAAATCACCAGGTGTCATTTCTTTTTCTTCCCCATTCTCAAATTGTAAATTCACCTTCCCTTCTTTGAGGACAACCTGTGTTTTTTCGGATCGACAGTGTACATTAAATTCAGTGCCTAATACTTCGATCGTTAAATCATCAGTATGAACAAAAAACTGTTCTTTCGTCAATTTTTTCTTGGCTACCTTAAAAAAAGCCTCGCCTTCAATCCATACTTCTCTTGGTTGATTTGGGTAATACTTTATTTTAGAATTAGCATTTAAGGATACTTCAGTACTGTCCTGTAATCTGAGTTCTAATGTTTCTCCAAAAGCGGTTTGATGGACTATAAACTCTGGTTGCACCAACAAATACGCTATCGTACTTGCAAGCAAAAGAACAATAACCCCGGCAGCAGCCAACACCCTCAAAACACGACGCTTCGTTGGCGTTTTAGAATCCAATGTTTTATTAAGGCTATTTAAGGCTAAGTGAACTTTCTCTTGAGGAATTTCTTGTTTCGAAAACTGAATCCCCAAGAGGATATCCCGCGCCTCAGCAATAACCGCACTTTTTTCAGGGTGATCATTAGACCACTGCTCCCAAATTGACGTTCCCTTATCCGTCTCCTTTTGGACCCAACTAACAAAAGAAGGGTCTTTTAAAAAATCTTCTACCGTTTGATAATTAGTGGACTTCATAACTCCTCTCGAGCCAAAGCTTTATTTAGTGTGATTCAATACCTCTATAAGGCAAAGCCTAGGTTTTGATAACCGTTTTTTCGAAAAAAAATTAAAAAGAAATGATTCCGATGAGCATCGTGGTATGCTTCAGCAAAGATTGAAGGTTAGGATGCTTTCTTAAAGTGGTAATTGCACGGTGCAGTTTATTAACAACTCCCTGGTAAGAAATAGACATAATTTCTTCTATTTCTTTAATGCTAAATCCATTATAATACTTTAGGTAGATTACTTCTCTCTGACGTTTAGGTAACTGGTTCAGCATTTCTAAGAGGATAGACTTTCGTAACCTTATAATTTCTTGTTCTATCATCAAATCTTCTATTGAAAACTGAATATCAGGGATAGGCAAATCAATTGGATTGGTTGAAAAAAGCTTTTCAGGCTTCTTATTCATTTGTCTTAACAAGGTTCGTCGGAAAGATTTAAATAGATAAGGTTGGATGGTCTCCAGATTGGCAAGTCCCTGTCTGTGTTCAAAAAGGTAAATGAAAAAGTCTTGTAAGCAGTCTTCGGTAAGGGCTTCGTTTTTAGAAATTCTTAAGCCATAATTATGTAGCACAGCATAATTACGTTCAAAAATTTTAGCAAGGGCATCTCTATCTCCTCGCTTAAAGGATCGCCATAGTTTTCTCTCCGATGACAAAATAAATTTGTTTAATCCTTATAAATGTAGGGAATATTAAACAAACATCTGTTTTTAAAGCAATGATAATTAGATCGACATCCTATTACTTTTGCGTTTATAAATGCAAAAAAACTCCCTAACATAATACTATCAGCTAGTGGGTAGGGTTTGTATTAGATCGGATTTCTAAAAAAGATTAGGTTATCAGACATTCAGAAAAGACATCAAGGAGTCATAACGATCCTTAAAGGTATCGAAATAATCGGCTTCCTGAAAGCTGGCTTTGATTTGATAGTCGAATCGTTCAAAAGTAGCTTTGATTGCAGATATCTCCTGACGGTTTATCTTGATCGTGACATCTACCTTGGTAGAGTCTAGATTCGTTGTAATAAAACTACTCAAGACGGCTGCGCTCTCCGACTCTACGATTCGGGCAATTTGTGAAAGGCTATAGTCTCTCTTGCTCATCTCCAGTACCAGAATACTCCCTGGCTCCGTAAAGGAACCAATATTGGCGAAGAAGCGCAATAGGTCATCCTGAGAGATCAGACCAAGGTAATTATCTTCTTCATCAACGACAGGAATCACCGTGAGGTTATACTCACTCATGATACTCATCACTTCAAAAATGTGCACGTTTTTATGAACGTATGGTCGAGACATCGACAATTGATAAGATCCTACCGGCTCCGAAACATCATGCTCTAGTATATCATCCTCTGAGATCAGACCAAGTAATTGTTTATTATTCACAATAGGCAGATGACGTACGTAGAAGTCACTCATGATGCTAAGTGCTTCCTCGCCGCTATCCGAGGTCTTAAGTGGTACGATACTCTGAGATAATAAATTCGATGCTATCATAAAAGGAACAAATTATAGGACTCTTAACTGATCGTTGGTTTTATTCAGCGTTCTGTTCCATTAACAACGTTAGTTACATTAGAACGTTCAAATAAAACATATTCATACATAATGCCAAAACTAATATGTTCTTAATTAAGTAGGTAAGAAGCTTAGTTTTTTTTTAGCTTTAACAACAATGCCTCTTTGTAAGTGACGGCTACTGGCAATTTTGCAGTGCCTACTTTCACTTGATTCCCTTCAATAAATTCAATCGCTGATAAAGCTACGATATAAGAACGATGGATACGTTGAAAGTGTTCCCTTGACAACATTGCTTCCAGCTTAATTAATCGTTCTTTGGTGACCAGCGTCTTCTCTCCGGTAAAAATCTTGACATAATCTCCGTAAGCCTGTAAATACTGGATATCCAGCGGATTCAACTGATAAAGTTTTTTATCCGCTTTGATCAAAATCGACGATTGTTCTTCGGTAAAAGTTGCTTGAGCTCTTTTTTGAGCAACCCGATTAATAGCTTTGACAAAACGTTCGAAAGAAAAAGGCTTGAGTAAATAATCTACGGCCTCCAGTTCAAAACCTTCGACGGCATGCTCGGGGTAAGCAGTAATAAAAACGACAAGAGGAGGATTTGAAAGTGATTTAAGAAAACTGATCCCGGAAAGTTTAGGCATATTGATATCCAATAATAACAGATCAACCCTTTCGCGCTGTAATACTTCCATGGCAGCAAAAGCATTGCTACAGGAATCCAATAATTCCAATTGTGGTAATTCGGCAGCGTACTTTTCAAGTACACGCACCGAGAGTGGTTCGTCATCAACGATCAGACATCGAATTTTCATCGTACGGGTATTTTTAGGCTTACGTTATACTGTGCGCCTTCGTCGTTTACATTTAGTTCAAAATTATTTTCGTAGGCAAGACTTAATCGTTTTCGCACGTTTTCCAAACCAAAGCCCCCTGCCAGCTTCGGTAGTTCCGTCGCTGTACCTTTATTATTATCCACCTGGAAACTAATCCATTCTTTTTCGACCTTTAGTTTCATCCGGACGAATACATTTTCAATATCTCCTTTTATACCGTGCTTAAAAGCATTCTCCACAAAGGGTAAAAAG
Organism: Saprospiraceae bacterium; assembly: GCA_020631105.1. Lineage (GTDB taxonomy): Bacteria > Bacteroidota > Bacteroidia > Chitinophagales > Saprospiraceae > JAHDHW01. The sequence goes on from JAHDHW010000001.1 coordinate 189,582, forward strand.
ACCAGTGGCAGTACGCGCTGCTGGTCAATATTCCCATTGACTTCAAAACTTATTTCTACTCGCTGATCACTACGTAGCCGATGAAGCTCAAGGAAGTTTTCGAGATATGCTATCTCTTTTTCCAAAAGTACAAATTGCTCGTTCGTTTCATAGAGCATGTAGCGCATATTCGAAGAGAGCTTTAGCAGTAAATCTGAGACACGTTGATCCTGATCCAGAGATAAAGCATAAAGGCTATTCAGGCTGTTGAATAAAAAATGTGGGTTGATCTGTGATTTTAGCGCCAGGAGTTCAGCGTTTATTTTCTCTTTTTTTAGGTGCTGTACTTTTCGTTCTTGTTCTAAATTAACGAACCAGCCTTTTGCCAGTTTCAGTAAAGTCGTTGCAGCTAAGAAGATGATTACAAAGTTGAATACATCCTGAAGTTCATAATAACTGATGAAATAATACCCCGGGAAAAGCCAATCACTTAAAACATGAAATGTAAAAAAATGTAAGCCGATTGCCAGGCTAATCAAGGCGATGAAGCTGATGGCGTACCAGAGCCATTTTCGGGTGCGTAAGAACCGGGGAATACTAATAAATAAATTGAGATAGCAAACACCCAGGATACTCCATAGAAAAAGTCCGGTGTAAATCAGATTAACCGATGAGAAGCGAGCGCCATATTCTTTGGCAAAAAAACCAGCCAGTACAAAAAATGCAAATAGCCAAAAAGCCACATGTTGTAACACACGGCTTTTTAGCAATTCAAAAATTTTGGATATCCGCTTTTGCTGCATATTTATCCCGCTTTACGTAATACTGTTGGTTCGAGAAATGCCTTTGGGTCATCAGCGTATTTCGTCATAAATTTTTGTAGCTCTTTGGATGAGGCGGTCAATACGTATGTCCCGTCCACTTTTTCATGTTTGATTCGAATCCTATTCTTATCTAAGAGATCCTCCAAAAACTCTCCATCAAACATCGCAATGCTCATCTGGTTTGCATCAAAATTAACCTTTGCGAAAGTATGTACAGGCTGATAGTGATAAGATTCCATTTCAGTGAGACAATTTTGCGCTAGTTGGGGGTACTTTTCCCGCTCTTCACTATTTGCCGTTCGTGGACTAAGGTCAAAGAAATAATGGGCTCCAAGTTTGACCAAATGTACTTCAAATACTCCTGGCCTACCTTCTGAATCAAACTGAATGAGTTGATAGCTTTTACCTTTATTCGCAGCAAAGACCCAGGAATCAGCTTTTGAATCGGGAGTGTCCTCTGGCTGCCATACTCCGGCGATTTCTTTACTCCAACTCAAGACATCCTCCGTGTACAACGGGTGCAAAGAAGGGACACAGCCTTGAAAAAGGAAAAGTGTAAGACCTATAAAGATTAACAAAGATTTCCATTTCATGATACTTAATTTTTGGTGAACAATACGTCAACAAATGTATCCGAATGGAGAGGGGGAAGCAATTAATGTCGTTGAAACCGACAATTTCGTCGTTGGAATTGAGTAACTACCTAATCCAGTAGTTTACGCTTTTGCGCTTCGAACTCTGCATCAGTCAATAAACCTTTCTCGCGTAGTTCGCCTAAGCGTTTGATCTGATCTAATAAGGCACTATTCTTACTCAGCAAATCTTCAGGTGGGTTAGCTGATTCGTCTTCTATTTCCTCTATGGAAGGAGCAGGTTCATCAACAATTGTCTGAGGTTTTGGCGGAACATTCAGGCGATAGCCATTCGAACGGAATATTTCGTATTCATCCTGTATTCGTAAATAAGCCAGGGCATCGTGTTCTTGAATTTTCTTAAAATCCACGAACCCTAACTCTACTGCTTTGCTTAAATGAAAAAATGCGTTTTCTTTTTCTTCGTTAAGTGAGTAAGCGCAGGCCATATTAAAATGGACAGCGATATCTGAAGGATTGACGGACAATGCCTTTTTAAAAGATTCAATCGCTCCGTCAAAATCATATTCTTTATACTTCTGAATTCCGGCCGCTTTAAAAGGGTTATTAATGCGTACCACTGAAGGTGTTGATTTTCTCTGAGGTTGTTCCCGCTTTGAATAGTCCCTGACCTGCTGACGCCTTTGCGTTCGTCTTTCCTGGCGTTTTATTCGCTCCTCATCACGCATTCGCCGACGATCCTCTCGGCTAAAGTCTGTATCATAGCGTTGGTGATCCGGGTAAAGCTTTCGCTTGTTATACTTGTAATCGAAATCATCCTGATCCATCGAAAAGAAAATCAATGCATCAATAAATCCAATAATTGCAGGTATTCCAGTCCAGAAAAAGAAGAGGTAAAAAATTCCGAGCCCGACCTGTCCTAAGTAGAATCGATGTACTCCGAATATTCCGAAAAAGAAAGCAAAAATTCCCGCTATGTTCTTATTCTTCATAAGTGCTTAACCCAGTAGTTTTTCTTTTTGAACTAAAAATTCTTCTTCTGTCAGGATTCCTCTATCCCTCAACTCAGAGAGTTTCTTCAATCGCTCCAATAAGAGCGGATCAACATTATCTCCGGTATTTTGTGGAATATCCATTTTAGCGGTGATCCGGAATCCATTTTTTTCAAAAGCTTCGAAATCGTCCTGAATACGTATAAATGCGAAAGCATCATGTGTCCGAACTTTTTCAAAGTCTTTAAACCCCAAACGAACCGCAGCATCAATATGTTTGTAGGCATTCTCTTTATCTTCTGTCAAAGAGTATGCACAAGCAATATTAAAGTGTGTGGGGATATCACTATGATTGATCTCTAATGCCTTTGTAAAATCTTCAATCGCCCCTTCGTAGTCATAATCTTTATACTTCTGAACACCACTGGTCTTATATGGATTACTAACCGGACGCGGCTTTGGTTTTGGTTTTGGTCGTGGTTGCGGTGTAGGTCTTCTTCTTTCTTCAAAGCGAGGGCGTTGTTCCTGGCGACGGCGATTAGGGTTATATGATCGATCTCGCGGGCGATTGCGAGGATCCTCTCTTTGATTCTTATCCTTTTGTTTCATAGAGTTAAAGACAAAGAAAAGGATGATTACTGGCAAAAAGAAGCCAACCTTTCCTCCCATAAACATGAATAGAATTACACCAAATATGATAATCGGTAACGGATTTTTCATTCCCTTGTGAGTTGTACTAGTTTAATCACAATATCCTGATTATTTTAACAATATTCAAAAGTGCTATTCTTTTGTTCTACGGATGTAGTAGGAAACTAGACGAAAGACCTTACTATTTTAGTCCTGTTTACCGCTTAGCCAGATAATACCCAATCAACATTAGCATCAGGCTGGCGAGTAATATCCAATGCCATGGAAGTGATTTTTTACTCAGAGGACTCATATCACCAATTGCAATCAGATTTGCCCAGAAGTAAGGATGAGCAGTTAATGGATCTGCAGTTTTAAGATAATCAATCTTTGCCATCCGCAGTGCTTCATCTTTTGTCATTCCTTGTGCGAGATAATCATAGAAATTTTGAATAATCTTACTGGTTGATGCGTCGTTTGCTAACCAAAGACTAGTAACCAGGCTATTACAGCCCGCATAAAGAAAAGCGCGACCTAAACTCATAATTCCTTCGCCTTTGATCAGTTGCCCAAAGCCCGTATTACAAGCACTCATTACCGCCAGTTCAGCATCGAGCTGCATCTGGTAAATCTCCAAAGCATTCAAATAACCATCTTCCAGGGTATCTCCTTCTTCTGAGAATAATAGCCCCGATTGTAATGGCTGTAAATCGTTTACCTGCGCGTGGGTTGCCAGGTGTATAATCTGGTTATTCGGAGCAAGTTTATTAAAAATAGATTCATTGGCCTGTGCTCCAATAAATAATTGTCCCGGGAAATATTTATGTGCTCCTTCTATCTCGGGAACTGCGTATTGTAGTGCATTGGGGCTATACCTAAGGGCTAGTTGCACTTGTCCTTTTTGATCTGGCGCATTAAAAGAAGGGGCGAAGCCGATAAAAGAGTATTTATCCCGACTTTTAGTCCTGGATGTTTTTGCCCATAGTTCCGCAGACCAGTGGTATTGGATATTATAATCTTGTATTAAGTAGTTCAACTTTCGAAAATCTAGCTCATTACCCTCTGATACTAATGCGTCAAAAGATAGATAGTTGAGCAAGCCATGCGGAACAATTATCAGATTAGGAGCGGTTAAATTCGCTCTTACCGGTTCGATCAGTAATTGATATAATCCTTTAAGTTTTGAAAGATATACCCCTGATTCTTTTTGTAATTCACTGATATCTGCAGAGCGGGCATTCCTCAGCGTATTTATGGTTGACCGAAGGTCTATTGATTGTTCCAGTCTTTCTAATTGCAAGCCCTTATCATTTAAAACAAAAATGTAGAGATGTTTCTCTGTATAAAAGTATTCTACCAGGCTTGCTTTTCGCTGAGCTAATATTTTCATCCACTCATTGATATCTATAGTTGAACTTGCATATTTCAATTGATAATAAGCAGGGCTATGTTTTTCTAGGCCGACGATCTCTTCTTCAAATCGAATTTTCAACTCAAAAACCTCACTAGTAATCGCTCTGAATTCTTCCTCGCTCAAGGCATTAAAAAGTTGTTCTTCCAGTTGAGAAATTCGAAGTTCTAAGGACTGGATAGTATCTGTTACTTCTTTTGAAACATTTGCCATACCCAGTGCCTTTTGTGCATTCATACTTTGCTGTAAGATGCTCGCTTTGCTTTTTTCGGATAGTTCAAAAGCGGCTCGCAAATAAGCTTGATCCTCTGAGGTTTGATACAAAAGATACGCTTGCTCAACAGCCTGCTCAAAAACGGGTAAAGTTTCAGTATTTAATCGCTGTTGTGCTTCCTCGGACTGATAGCTTCGGCGTATTTTTTCAATTAGCTGAATAGCTAACCGGGAAGTTTGAAAAGCTTGCTTCAATGTTGCCAGGTCACCGTCTTTCTTATAACATGCCTGGATATAAAAGGACTTGTCCCGGAGGAGTTCTAACAGGGTTCCTTCTGCCTCTACCTTCGACAAAGAAGGGTTAACATAAATATCATTTTGAGCAGGCTGAAAATCAGGTACAATATTTTGGATGCCATTCCTAATTATTTTCAATGCTTCTTTTTCCTCTCCCTTAAGGCTTAGTATTTCCGCAATAGATCCTAAAGTATTAGCCAATAAATGCTTCGGGACAAAAGGAGCATCCTGATATTTCTCTAAAGCAGTCTGATAAAAAGTTAAGGCTTGATTGTAGGCTTTGTTCTTTTTATATAGCCCTCCAATTGACTCATACCCTGCTATAAGGTATGGATGCGTAGGAGACAATCCTTTTTCCTGAATCTCTACAGATTCTAGCTGAAGTCTCAGGGCTTTATCCAGTTGACCAAGATCTTCGTAAACTGTTGCCAATTCGCCTAAAAGACCAGCGGTTTCAGGATGTTCTTTTCCTCGGGTTATCTCAGCAATGGTTAATGCTTTTTGAGCATAAGGCAGTGCTTGTTCCGGCTTATTCTGAAGTTGATAAATCCGTCCAATATTTCCATAATATTTATACACACTTGGATGCAATGTATCATAATGCATCAGCTTTATTTCCAGTGCTTTTTCCGCAAAATCCATAGCCCGGTCATAGACCCCAAGATCGATCAATAAATTGCACTGATTAATATAAATTCGATAGAAGTCTTTGCTTGTTGGTTTTGATGATTTTTTGAAGTTTTCAAAAGCAGCTTTATAATAGGTTCCTGCAGTATGATAGTTTCCCATTTTTCGTTGACCATAACCGATATTCATTAGGGTGTTTCCAACTTCAGAGCTTTCATCTCCAAACTCTTTTCGGTAGATTGCCAACGTTTTTTCATAACAAGCCTTTGCCTCATCAATGCGATAAGCCTGGTCATAAGTATTCCCCATTTCCATATAAAAATCCGCTACCACTACGCTCTCAGCACCTTCCCGGCTCTCCGCGATCTCCAGGCCTTTCTGATAATAAAAAAGCGCTTGTTCATTATTCCGTAAATCTTGCTCATTTACCCCCAACCAATAGTACATATCCTCAATCTTTATATGATTGATCGGATAATAACGCAATCGAAAGTCCAGCGCTTTTTGTAATAGCGGGCGAGCCTCCAGATAATCTCCATCGTAGTAAAGGTCCAGACCTTTATCTAACAGGAGGTTAGCCTGAGTAGTATCATGTTGGGCCGGTAGTTGGATCAGCGAACAAAGGGTCAGCGAATAAATAAAAAATAAAACAAGCGAGTATTGCTTCTGCATTGGTTTTGAAGTATAAAGGAGTCAAGTATAAATATAGATATTTCAGGGTTAGAATAATAACCTTTATACCCAATTCAATCATCTAAACTTTGGTTTTCTAAAATTAGGCTTCATACCAAAGTATCTGCACTGATCGTTACACTTTCGAAACCTACACCTCACCCCTCACGTATTTAACCACAACAATAAAAATCAACACATCAGATGAATAAATGGATTGTCACGCTCTTATTTATAAGCACTACTACGCTGAGCTTCGCGCAAAAAAATAAAATTAGCGTTTTTGAGCTTGATCAAATCAGAGGATTATTCTATCAACGGAACACTATTGGTCCTTTTACGGGCTTAGCCGTGGAAGAGTTTTCGAATGGTAAGAAAAAAATGCACGTCCCGATCAAAGAAGGAAAAGTCAATGGTGCCGTCAAAGAATGGACAAAAGATGGTACGCAAGTCTATGAAGCCAACTATACCGATGGCAAAAAAGAAGGCCTGGAGCGACAGTGGTATGCAACTAAACAGAAAAAAGTAGAAGTCCCTTACACGAATGACCTCCCGAATGGCATTGCTTATGAGTGGCACAAAAACGGTAAAAAGAAATCGCAAGGTTTGTTCAAAATGGGCAAAGAAGATGGACTTCATCAATGGTGGTTTGATAATGAGCAAATAGACCAGGAGGCAACTTATATTAACGGCGAAGAAGATGGCATTGTAAAGAGCTGGTATCGAAACGGAAATAAAGAGTTCGAACAGCACTATAAGATAGGAATCAAACAAGGGCCAACGCTAAAATGGTTTGTAAATGGCAAACAGAAATCTGAAGAATCCTTCAACAATGGAAAAGCCGACGGGGAATCTAAATTCTGGAACGATGAAGGCATCCTGCATACTATTAAGATTCACGAAAATGGAAAGCTGGTTCAAGAAAAAAACTACCGCAGCGGCAGTATCAACGTAGGCAAGGGTTATGTCCAGGTTTATAATAATCCGGGGAGCTATGTCAAAGTGCCGGTCTTAGGACTTGGTGTAAGTGCGGTCGATTCGAAGAATACCATTTATGTTATTGATGGTCAGGTTATCCAGATATTCAACATTGATCAGGAGCGTTTTATTGATACGCTTAATGAAGATGTCAAGTATACGTCCGTCATGGATCAATACCTCGGCTATGAGCTAAGAAATACTCAGGCTAGAGAAGAGGGTTTTGAGTTTAAGGTCCAGCAAGAATTATTCGCAACGACTAATGACATTGAGGCGGTACATTGGTTTTTTGAAACCCCTGGCAAATATGCGGAAGAGCAAACGCGGTGGACTATTCAGGAAGAACATTTTATTTCTCTCATTTGCGGAAATCAGGTTTTTACGATTACTAGCGCTGTAGCTAAATCAGATGACCGAAACAAGGTAATTGATCGTCTAAAACGTATTGCAAATGACGTAGAAGTCGCAGACGCTCCAATTGATCTAAATGAGATCATTACTCAGTTGCGCAAATAACAAAAAATACGTAATATAGATAATCCGATAATCCCAATGCAAAAAAGGTGTCTATGAAAAACGCAGTCGTACTACTATTACTCCTCTTTCCTTTCTTTTTGGATGCTCAGACCGTAACCGTCTCCGAACAGTTATCACTTCGTAATGATCAGGCTTACGAAGTGCTTGGTCGCCTAAAGGATCGCTTTCTTTTGTATCGGGATCGGGCAAATAATGATTATGAGATTCAGGCTTTCACCGAAAACCTGCAGATGAGTTGGAAGAAGGAACTAGAGTTTGACAAGAAAAGAACAGATGTCATAGAAGTTATACCAAACGGAGACAACTTCGTTTTGATTTACAGATTCAAAGAAAAAGGACGCGTTATCCTTAAGGCCAATAAATATGATGCCGGCGCTAGTGTCATTGACTCCATTACTATCTTTAATTACGGTACTCGATTCTATCCGCCAAGAGTGGAAGTTCTCGAGAGTGAAGATCGCAGTAAGATTCTTTTATACGGAACTGAGCGGCAATCCAAAATTGAAGCGATGTGCTTTGATATTGAATTAATGCAGCTCCTCTGGCACCACGAGTTCTCTCCGGACAACATGACTTTTGAGGTAGACTATCAACAGCCGATGATTAGCAATGACGGCAGGATGTTCTATGTCCTGGATCGGGATAATCGAAAAAGCAGTCGCGATGAACATCGCTTTGAAATTGTATCCGTAGATGAAAGCACTCCCAAAGGAGAGGTCCGGAGCTTCGAGGTTCCTATGGAGGAAAAATTAACCTTCGATGTTTTATTCGAGTTCGACAATCTGAATAATAACATCGTTGCCGGTGGTCTATATTCAGAAAAAAATCGGGGACGTGCCAATGGTTATTTCTACCTCAATATACCAGTATATAATACTGATGCTTATCTCCTAAAGTTCAGAGCTTTTGATGACAAATTCGTAACTGACTACACCGGTAAGCCCGTGAAAAATAATAAAGGAATTGTAGAAACCGGTGTACAAGAATTAGTCCTTCGTCGAGATGGAGGAATCATTTTAATTGCCGAAAAGAATAAACACCTGGAGCGGCAAATGATGTCAGCAGGACGTGGCGGTTACCTCGGAGAAGATGGTAGAGGTTATATCGTTGACTATCATTATGAGGACGTCATCGCAATCTCCGTGCATCCAAACGGAACTCACCATTGGCAAAACATTCTACCTAAACGACAATACTCACAAGACGATAGTGCAGCCTACTCTTCTTTTTTTCTATTGAAAACTCCTGCTGCCTTACGCTTGATATTTAATGATGAGATTAAACAGGAAAATACGGTGAGTGAATATGTATTAAGAGGAGACGGTGAGTATGACCGTAATAGTATTCTAAGTACAGATTATCAAAAGATGCAATTGAGGTTTCGGGATGCCATTCAGCTAAGTGCTAATGAAATGCTGATCCCAAGTGAGCGACGTAGTCGTCTTCGATTGGTTAAGGTAAGTTACTAATCGGATATATACTGCTTTACATATTGGCTTGGTGTAAATCCGGTAAACTCTTTAAACTGACGATTGAAATTGGATAGGTTTCTAAAGCCTACGGCGTAACAAACCTCGGAGATGCTTTGCTCTCGAGAGGTTAACAATTTTCCAGCCATCGAAATTCGAAATTCATTTAAAAATCTTGAGAAAGTTTTACGCGTTCTCAACTTAAAGAATCGGCAAAAAGCAGAAACGCTTAAATTGGCAATAGCCGCTACTTCATCTAACATTATTCGTTGCTCGTAATTTTCTAACACATACTGAACTACTCGTTCTAATTTTTCATTTTCAACACGGCTAGTTTCTAAGTCGAAAGGTACTGATGAAATTATAGATACTTCATCTGAGGACGCAAACTTTCCCAACAGCTGTAAAAAGGAAAGTATTTTTTGTAAACCATTCGAAGACTGGATTCGCTGAATCTCTTCTATCGCCTGCAATCGCATTGGTCCTTTTATCCGGATACCCTGATCTGCTTTTTGTAGTAAATCTTTGACTTCTTTTAACTCCGTTAAGTCAAAAAATCCATTACCAAAAGATTGTTCATCAAAAAAAATGGAAATTGACTTTGCAAATTTAGCTCCTGTATTTTCCTGAACATTGTTCTTGAATCGATGCGGTACCTGAGCCCCAATAATAAAAACATCTCCTGGTTCAAACGCCGTAATCGTAGTTCCCAATAGCAGCGTCCCTGAGCTCTCTACAATCCACGTCAATTGAATTTCAGGGTGGTGATGAAAGCGATCATAGAATTGCGGCAATTCATCAACCTGTATGCGAAAAGCATCTCCTTCCTGAATCGGAATCTTAAATGGTAAAGCTTTCATTGTACAAAATTGTACTATCTTCCCGTAAAATACTAACAGAATAATAAAATACGACAAAATAGTATCAAACTAAGACAAAATCAAGGTGATCTTATTCAAAATCAACTGTTAGCTTTGTCAAAAAAGTCATGGAAGTTAAATGGAAAGGCGTATACCCCGCCGTCACAACAAAATTCACAGAAGATTTTCAATTAGATATTCCGGCGTTTCTTCATAACCTTGAAGCACAAATCGCAGCTGGCGTAGATGGTATCATCATTGGCGGTAGCCTTGGCGAAGCCAGTACATTGTCTTTTGAAGAGCGACAACAGTTAGTGGAAGCTGCGCTCGGAATGGGTCACGATAATATTCCAATTCTGTTAAACATCGCAGAACGAAGAACACAAGATGCGGTTGCGTTGGCACAAATGGCGGAACGCAGTGGAGCACACGGATTGATGCTTTTGCCTCCGATGCAATATAAGGCTGATGATCGCGAAACCGTAGCTTTATTCAAATCCGTTGCAGAGAATACCAGTTTGCCGATCATGCTTTATAATAACCCGCATGATTATAAAATACCTGTAACTATTCCGATGCTGGAAGAGCTTGCCAGTGTTAAAAACATCCAGGCGATCAAAGAGTCTTCCAGAGACATTACGAATGTAACACGGTTCAAAAATGCATTCGGTGATCACTATCAGATTCTTTGTGGGGTAGATACCCTGGCATTAGAATGTCTTGCTGCCGGCGCAGATGGCTGGGTTGCCGGACTGGTCAATGCCTTCCCGAGAGAGACGGTTGTCATCTACAAACTAATGAAAGCAGGTAGAACTGCGGAAGCATTGGAGATTTACCGTTGGTTTATGCCACTCCTTGAGTTGGATATTCATCCAAAACTTGTGCAGTATATTAAGCTCTCTGAAGTCGCTACGCAACTCGGAACAGAGCACGTCCGTCCGCCGCGCCTCCCATTAATCGGCCAGGAACGAAAGGACATCCTCGGAATCATTCAGGCAGGGGTGGATGCTCGACCGGATATGGAGAAGTATGCAGCTTTATAAGTCGTTTGTTCAAACTTCATTAACTTACTCCTTCTTAATCAAAAACCTTAATCAATGGACGGTAGAAATATTATTGGCAGAAAGAAATCAGGTAATGACAGCGGAGTCCTTCCGGTTTTTAGTCCGGGACTACAACGCACACTAGAAGGAAGCTTTAATATTGCTACTCCGGAAGAGGTAGACGAAGCGCTGGCGCTGGCCACAGAAGCCGCTAAAATCTACGGTCAATTACCTCCTGCCAGGATCGCTGCTTTCCTGAGGGCAATAGCGGATGAAATCATGGCATTAGGGGACAGCCTGATCCAAAGAGCAATGCAGGAATCTGCCTTACCGCAAGGAAGACTGGAAGGAGAACGTGGCCGTACTGTCAACCAACTAAAATTATTTGCCGACCATGTAGAAGAAGGAAGCTGGGCCGAAGCAACTATTGATCGTGCGAACCCGGAACGTAAACCTTTTCCAAAAGCAGATATCCGTAAAATGCTTCGCCCGATTGGCCCGGTAGTCGTCTTTACGGCTAGTAACTTCCCATTGGCTTTCTCGACAGCGGGTGGCGACACTGCGTCCGCCTTAGCTGCTGGTTGCCCAGTAATTGTCAAGGCGCATGAGTCTCATTTGGGCACTAATGCCCTGGTTGCGCTTGCTATTCAAACTGCAGCCGAAGCGACCGGAATGCCTGATGGCGTTTTCTCTTCGTTAAATGGTACCGGACCAGGATTAGGACAACAATTAGTCAAACACCCACTGACCAAAGCAATTGCCTTTACAGGTTCACATGGAGCAGGCAAAGCGATTTTTGATACTGCTGGTCAACGAGATATTCCAATTCCGGTATTTGCAGAAATGGGGAGTATCAATCCGGTATTACTACTGGAGGATGCACTTAAAACTCGTGGTACGGAGCTGGCACAACAACTTGCAGATTCTGTGACCTTAGGGGTCGGGCAGTTTTGTACGAATCCAGGATTATTAATTGGAGTGAGCGGTGATTCCCTGAATCGTTTCGTCGAAGCACTCGGAGAAGCCATCAAGCAAAAGACTCCTGGCATCATGCTCAATCAAGGCATTTGTGAAAACTTTGTAAAACACAAGAAACTGGTCGTTCAGCAGGAAGGTGTTCAACCTTACGCAAGAGCTGGACAATCACCGGAGTCCAATCAGGGACAACCTTCGGTTGCGCGGGTCAATGGTGCCGACTTCATCAAAAACACTACCGTTAAGATGGAAGTATTCGGGCCTTTTACTTTAGTGGTGGAGTGTGCGGATAGCGAGGAGATGGCGCAAGCCATCGAGAGTCTCCCAGGGCAGTTAACCGGGACCGTGATGGGCGAAGCCACCGATTTTTCAGCGGCCGTTAGCATCATAGAATCCTTACAATCAAAAGTAGGCAGGATACTCTTCAACGGAGTGCCAACCGGTGTCGAAGTCTGTCACGCTATGCATCATGGTGGCCCTTACCCGGCAACAACGGATGCCCGATTCACCTCTGTTGGTACAGACGCTATCAAGCGTTTCGGAAGGCCCTTATGTTATCAAAATTGCCCAGAAGCATTATTACCCGAAGCTTTAAAAAATAATAATCCTTTAGGAATCTGGCGCGTGGTTGATGGCAAACGAACCAAAGAAAGCCTTTAATGATACAACTTGCTAATGCCCGAATCGAAGCGCTACTCGACTATCCAACCTTGGTAGCCGTACTTCGACGGGCCTTCGCAGCTAATTATACCACACCGCTTCGTCATCATCATAACTTTGACAATCCCAAAGCAGCACGACACTCTACTTTGCTACTAATGCCTTCATGGGATAATGAAAAGTACCTGGGTGTAAAGATGGTCACCATCTCTCCGGAGAACAAAAAACACCAGCTTCCTACTATTCAGGGTACTTACTTTTTATTCGAGCTTACTACCGGCGTTCCCTTATTACAATGTGATGCCCGGCTCCTCACGGTCAAGCGAACGGCTGCTGCCTCGGCATTAGCCAGCACTTACCTTTCAAGGCCGGACAGTAATCGCTTGGCAATGATCGGTACAGGATATCTGGCGCCACATTTAATCGAAGCACATGCCGCCATCCGACCAATTCGGGAAGTACAGATCTGGGGGCGCGATCTTACAAAAGCTCAGAGAATTGCCGAAAGTTTATCTATCGAGGGAGTTACTATCCAAGCTGTTTCGGATTTAGAAGCTGCAGTTTTAGAAGCGGATATCATCAGTAGTGCAACATTATCGCAGGATCCTATTATCAAAGGGAAATGGTTGCAGCCGGGACAACACCTTGACCTTGTTGGTTCCTATCTCCCTACCCATCGGGAAGCGGATGATGAGGTCATTCAACGAGGTGTTATTTTTGTAGATACGCTGGAAGGCGCGACAAAAGAATCCGGAGATATTGTGCTGCCATTACAAAATGGCTTACTACAACATTCTGATATAAAAGGAGATTTATTTTCCATGTGTCGTTCTTCTGCTAAATCCCTACGGGAAGATTCTTCTTCGATCACGGTTTTTAAATCTGTTGGGCATGCCCTGGAAGATTTGGCGACGGCGAGTTATTTGTATGAGGAG
>JAHDHW010000333.1 GCA_020631105.1 Saprospiraceae bacterium
AACCCCTCTTACCAGGATGAAAACCTGGCGTCCTAGCCGATAGACGAACGGGCCGTTTTGCGTTTTGAATGTCAATTTCGATATTTCAAAATTGACATTTAAGCTGCAAATCCCGAGTTCATTATCAGGTCGAACTAAGCTGAAATTTGTTTGCTTTTCAAATATGACTTCTCATATTTTTCTCTAAAAGCGATGCAAATATAGGAGCTTTTTGGATAAAAGGAAACCCAATTCGAAAAAAAATAAAATATTTTTTTGAATTGCTAAGGATGTTGAAATATAAGCTCCTTTATAGCGCTGTAAAGCACCTTTCGGCTATTAAACGGTCCGATAGTACAATTCGTTCCAACGGAGTTCATTTTTTAGATTCTGAATATTGGTGGACTGATCTATTCGAGTCAATTCGATTCCGGCGATTTCGGCGTAGTCCTCCAGGTATTCCGGTGTCAGGTTTTGGCTATAGCAGGTATGATGCGCACCACCTGCCAATATCCAGGCATGAGCGGCTGTTTTAAGGTCCGGGTGAGCTTGCCAAAGGATTCTTGCGACGGGCAAGTTTGGTAGTTTTTCTTCGGGGGGAATAGCTGTAACGGTGTTGATCAATAAACGAAAACGGTTGCCCATATCAATCATAGAAGCGTTAAGTCCAGCTCCTGCAGCGCCATCGAATACTAGTCTGACCGGATCGGCTTTACCGCCAATGCCTAAGGGATGAATTTCACAACTTGGCTTACCTGCGGCTATAGAAGGGCAGATTTCTAACATGTGGGCGCCTAAAACTGCTGGATTATTTGGATTGAAATGGTAAGTATAATCCTCCATGAAGGAGTTGCCTCCCGGAAGGCCACTTGCCATCACTTTCATACTACGTACTAATGCTGCGGTTTTCCAGTCGCCTTCGGCTCCAAAGCCATAGCCTTCTGCCATGAGTCGTTGTACCGCGATGCCGGGGAGTTGTTTTAGGCCAGTAAGATTTTCAAAGGTATCTGTAAAAGCAGTAAAGTTGCCAGCTTGCAAAAACTGCCGAAGTCCAATTTCAATCTGAGCGGCTGTCCGTAAAGCGGAATGTTGTTTTTGACGCTTATGAAGTACCTTCATGACTTCATAAGACTCGAAGTAATCTTCTATGGTTTGGTCAATTTCTTTTTTGGAAACACCTGCAATTTGATCAGCTAGTGCACCCATACCGTAACCATTGACTTCATAGCCAAATTGAATCTGGGCAGCAACTTTATCGCCTTCGGTGACTGCAACCTGGCGCATGTTATCCCCAAAGCGAGCAATTTTCATTCGCTGGGAGTCACTCCAGGCTGCCGCAACGCGGGTCCAAACCGCAATGCGATCAAGGACATCCGAATCTTTCCAGTGCCCGACGACTACTTTTCGATTGACCTTCATCCGAGTACTCAGGTGGCCAAATTCTCTTCCGCCATGGGCGGATTGATTGAGATTCATAAAGTCCATATCAATAGTGGACCAGGGAATATCGGAATTGAACTGTGTATGTAAATGGAGTAGGGGCTTATGTAATATCTTTAATCCATTGATCCACATTTTAGCCGGGGAGAAGGTGTGCATCCAGGTGATGATCCCAATGCAGTTAGCGGATGCATTCGCATCTTTGCAAAGCTCGAATATCTCATCGGCTGTGGTGAGTAGAGATTTGAATTTAATGGAAACGGGAATTTTTTTGCTTCGATTTAAAGATGCGGCTACTTTCTTTGAATGACTAGCGACTTGCTGGAGGGTCTCTTTCCCATACAAATGCTGACTTCCTGTTACGAACCAAACTTCTAGTTTTGTTAAATTTGTCATTGTTATGACGCTTTTGTTTCAGCGCTGGTTTTACCTTAGAATAAATAAAAAAATACTTGTTTAGCGGAGCGATACCTGTATATTATTAATGTTGAAAAGTTAGAAACTTTTCTTTATCTCACTGTTCCAAGTTACGAGCTTGCTTCGCTCGCTCTAAACTTAAAACAAGATGAGGGAGTCAAAA
>JAHDHW010000015.1:0-25123 GCA_020631105.1 Saprospiraceae bacterium
CTATAAAAATGATAAGCAAATGAATCCTTTAGGTTCGCACTTTGAGCCAAATTTTATTACCCGCCAAGATAATAAATAAGTTATTCTTGAGAAATGTAATGATAAACGCAAAGGAACTTACAAAAAAACAAAAGGGGAACAGTCAACAACTGCTCCCCTTCCATATCAGGAATAAAATCCTATTTATGCTGAACAATCAGTTTTCGGGTAAATTGGCCCTCTGCTGATTTTAGATTTACCAGATAAGTACCCGCTGCGAGATCGCTTAAGTTAAGCGTGACCTGCTCATTGAGCACATTATTCAATTGTTGCTTTTGAACCGCTCGTCCTAAGATATTAATCAAGGTCAACTCCACATCTGTATTCTGACTAAAGCTTAGACTTACCAGTACCTGACTATTAGCCGGATTAGGTGATAAGTCAAATTTTAATTCGTCTTTTAGTTCTGCCAGTCCAACGATCATGTCTACGGTAACCATCATAGTACTTGTACAGCCATTGGCATCCGTTACGGTTACTTCGTAGTCTCCCGCAGGTAAGTCTGTTGCCGTAGCCGTCGTCTGAACAGGATCAGAGTTCCATGCATAAGTGTAAGGCATTGTTCCGCCGGTCGCGTCAACAGTTGCTGTACCATCCGCATTATCATCTGTTGCATTGGTAGAACTAGTGGTTAAACTTAATGCATCCGGTTGAGTAAGCACAAGTGTTGTCATGGTCGTACATCCATTCGCATCAGTTACTGTAAAATCATATTCACCAGCTCCAATCATTCCGCTTGGTCCATCAATAGTATAAGGTGCTGTTCCGCCGGTAACCGTTACGGCACCAACCTCAGTCATTTCACCAAAACAAGGAATAGCGAGCGCTTCTATCGATACCTCTAAAGGTGCTGGTTCAGTAATCGAAATGGAAGCAGAAATGGTACAACCGTTTGCATCCGTCGCCGTAAATTCATATTCTCCGGCAGACAAATCCGTTGGATCATCAAAAGTGTAAGGCGCTGTTCCACCGGTAATAACGATATCCACATCACCGTCACTTGCCCCATTACAACTTATCCCACTGACTATGCTAAGTTCCATCATTAACTCAGTAGGTTCAGCGATGATAAAAGAATCTACTGCTGTACATGCATTCGCATCGGTAGCGGTCACATAATAAGTACCCGCTGCAAGGTTCGTTGTACTATCACTATAAGTAAATGTAAAAGCTCCGGTACCTCCGTTAGCTACTATGTTCGCACTTCCATCGATTTCTCCAAAACAGGAGATATCCGTTACCGTTGAAATAATATTAATTGGCGCAGGATCATTGATGCTTACAGAATCCACAACTGAACAGTTATTGGCATCTGTCACGGTCAGGAAATAAGTACCTGCTGATAAATTCATCGTATCTCCTTCGTAAGCAAAAGTATATGGACCAACGCCTCCAGAAGCAGTTGGGATATAGCTAGCATCTGCATCTCCGGTACAGCTTGGAGCAAAGGTAGTATACTCCACTTCGATCTGAGTCGGTTGTTCAACTGTAAAATTCTGAGTGACAGCACATCCGGTTTCATCCGTTACGATCACCGCATAAGTACCCGCGGATAAATTAGCCTCTCCTCCGGTAAATGTATATGTAAATGCTCCAATTCCTCCTGAAGCTGTAGCAGTAACACTTCCATCGGTTCCGCCAAAACAAGAAACATTCTGAACTGTTACCACAGGAATAATTTCTGCTGGCTCTCCGATCATCACTGTTTCAACTCTGGTACAAGGCCCATCCGAAATAGTAACGGTATTCATCCCGGCACATAAATTTTGGGCAGTACTAGTCGTTCCGGTATTCGTCTCACCCGATGACCAGGTAAAAGTTACATCTTCTCCTCCTACATTTCCATTAACAGTTGCTACCCCATTACAGGTACCAAAACAAGTCGCATCCTGAGTCCCGACTATACTAGAAGTTATGATTGCTGGTTGATCTAAAGTTTTACAAAACTCAAAGTTTTTACAGTTATTGGCATCCGTTACGGTTACACAGTAAATTGTATTGGCAATTAAGCCGGAAAGACTCGGACCATTATTCACTACTCCATTTGACCAGTTGTAAGTATAAGGTGCAGTACCTCCGGAAAAATTAAAGGTAAGACTTCCGGTAGCTTCACCAAAACAAGCCGGATCTACAAAAGTAGAATCACCAAAGACAAATTCTGCTGTTTCGCTAATGGATACAGATTGAACATCTGTACAGTTTAAAGCATCAGTGATGGTTACTGTATGAGTTCCTCCATCCAGCATTGTGGCAGTAGCAGTCGTCTCGCCATTATCCCAGAGATAAGTATAATTTGAATTTGCATTCTGAATAGTTACGGTAGCAGAACCATCGCTTCCTCCAAAACATGAAGTCGCTGCGCCGGCAGCAATGCTAACGGTAGGCTGTCCGATGGTAACAAAAGCATTATTACTACATCCATTATCATCCGTAACCGTCATTTGGTAAGTTCCCGCTGCTAAGTTATTTACGCTGGCAGTCGTAGAACCATCTGGCCATAAATAAGTATAACCTGTTCCGGAACCACCGGTAGGTTGTGCGGTTGCTACGCCATTTGCGCCGTTTAAGCAACTAACGTTATTCGTAGAAAAAGTAATTGCGATGGCAGGAAACGAGGTAACACTTGCTGTGGCTACTTTTGTACAGCCATTGGCATCCGTAATTGTAACGCTATGTGCTCCGGCAGTTAATCCAACCGCAGTATTAGTGGTTTCGCCATTATCCCAGAGGTAAGTATATGGTGACGATCCGCCTGTCGGGTTAACCGTTGCTGTTCCATCTGATGCACCATTACAAATTGTTGAACCGGCAGAAATCGAAAAGCTGATTTCAGATGGTTGAGTGATGGTAACTTGTGCTTGTCCTGTACAACCATTACTATCCGTAATCGTAACGGTATGTACACCTGCACTTAAATTTGTAGCGGTAGCTGTTGTTTGATTATTATCCCAGAGGTAGGTAAAAGAACCTGTCCCTCCAGCGCCCTGTACAGAAGCAGAACCATCGCTTCCTCCAAAACAAGATACGCTAGAAGTTTCTTGTGTTGCCCCTGTTATCGCATCTGGTTGCTCAATATTAATTGTCGTGATTGCTGTAAAACCAACACAATCCGTAACCGTAAGTGTGTAACTTCCTGCTGAAAGGTTAGTTAAATTCAATCCACTTAATCCTGGAACACTCCAATCATAAGTAAAACAACTAGGATCTCCGACTCCCCCAGTGATACTAATGTCAATCGTACCGTTGCTATCTCCATTACAATTCAAAGGACTATTGGTCTCTGAACTTGAGATGGTAATCGGGTCTACATCTACTTTCCATAACTCTTCTCCGTAAGGATCACCTAATCCGACAAAATTGATAACAGTGTTGCCTATATTATTAATGAAGTAAGGCTTATGCGAATTATTAAAAATAGTATCATGCGGAATGGTCGTCAGGCGTTGTGTTGTACTTGAGGTACCATCGGTACGCCAGATTTGATAACCATTGATATAATCCGTTGCGCTGAAGTAAAGAATGCCATCTTTTATGATGGGTTGATTTGGATCAGAGCTTGAGATTTCAGCATTGGGGTCGGTGTTCAAGTCTCCTAATAATATTGTTCCGCTTTCTGTCCCATCTGTCTTCCATAATTCAAACCCGATATTTTCTCCTCGAGCCTTGAAGACCAATTCACCATTGAGGACAGCGAGAGGCACAGGTGAAGAACTGACAATTCCCGGGTATATATCTTTTACTAAAGCTACAGAACCATCTGAAGCATTAGCCTTCCATAATTCGAATCCATTATCTCCGTTATTGGCATTGAAAAGCAAATCATCACCGAGGTACATAAAGTCAAGTGGAGTTGAGCCGAAGGTATCCTGGAATATTTCAACTATTTCTACAGCTGCAGCTGCCGAAGCATCTGACCGATATAATTCTTCACCAGTATTTCCGGTTCCATCATCTGCCACCATAAACAGGTAGTTTCCTACACCATGCAAATCATGCGCCTGAGGATTACCTCCTCCAGCAGCAATATTATTTGTAAATACCGTTCCGGCATTAGTCCCATCGGTACGCCAAAGTTCGCGACCGTTTACTCCATCATCTGCCAGGAAGTAGATTTTATCCGCTACGACCGTCAAATCCGAAGGAAATGAACTATCCGTTCCGGTATAAACATCTTTGATAATCGCTGTTCCAGCTCCTGTTCCATCAGTCTTCCAAAGCTCGTTCCCCTGATTGACATGAGAAGCGGTAAAGACAATATCTGTACCCAAGCGGATGAAGTTATTAGGATCAGAACTGGTAATCCCCGGGTTGATATCCATGATCAAATTAGTATTTGCTTCTGTACCATCGGATACCCAAAGTTCATGTCCGGTATCACCATTATTTGCTGAGAAATAGATAGAACCATCAATCACTGTAAGGTTTATCGGATCGGAGCCATTGGCTCCCGGGAGAATATCCTTAAGCATAATTGTACCATCGGTCGTGCCATCGGTACGCCAGAGTTCGCGACCATCTGTACCATTATTAGCGGTGAAGTACCACAGGCCATTGAGTTCAACAAAATCTGCCGGGTCAGAGCCTGCCCCTAATATTGGATGAATATCTTTCAATATCTGAGTACCATCAGGGGTACCATCACTCACCCATAGTTCAAATCCAGCTGTACTATTGGCGACGAAGTAAAATTGCGTTCCATATCGAAACTTAAAATCTATACTTGACCAACCAGATCCCGGATTGATGTCCTTAACCAAAAATTCTTGGGCGGAGATGTTCGTCAAAAAGATAAGACTCAATGTGAGCATTGAGATAAAACGTTGTAAAAAGCTATTCATAAGCTTACAATTTTTGTGATGTAGTTATAACTATAATATGTTGACAACTTCCGTATACACGTAAAGCTGTTTCAATGCTGATTTTTGCTTTGAAATAAGTAGTGGGTAAATGTATTAATGGATAATAACTAGAAAATAAGGGCTTGATACAAAATCAAGTAAATATTGATACAAATTAAGTACCAAATGGTACAAGCCATTGATTTTCAGTAATTAGATGAGATTCTCAACAAAAGTTGATTCGTTTGTTATACAATAATAACAAAAAAATTACAGGAGGATGAAATGATTTTTAGAAATACTTAAAGTTATGTCCGTTTTCGATATTCAACAAAGTCTCATAAATAAGCCGAATGACATCCTCAACGTCCGTTTTATGCGCCATTTCTACCGTGGTATGCATGTAGCGTAGCGGAAGCGAGATCAGCGCTGAAGGAACGCCACCATTTGAATAAGCAAAAGCATCAGTGTCTGTACCTGTACGTCGTGACGAAGCTTCTCTCTGAATCGAGATATCATGCTTTTCAGCGGTGTCAATTATAAGTTGTAACAAGTTATTATGTACAGCTGGTGCATAGGTCACAGAAGGACCGTTACCTGCTTTGACATCTCCTTGTTTCTTTTTATTCATTAGTGGAGTATGCGTATCATGCGTTACATCTGTAACAATTGCCACATCAGGCTTAATCGTCTCGGCAATCATCTCTGCACCTCTAAGACCTACTTCTTCTTGTACTGCATTAACGATGTATAAAGTGTAAGGCAGGTCCTTTTTGTTTTTCTTGAGCAATCGCGCTACTTCTGCAATACAGAATCCACCGATTCGGTTATCTAGAGCCCGACCGACATAATATCGGTCATTAAGGACCATCATTTCATCTTCATAGGTAATGACACAACCAACGTGTATGCCCATTGCTTCTACCTCTGCCTTATCCTTCGCTCCTACATCAATGAAGATATTATCAATATTGGGGGTCATTTTGGTAGCATCAGCCCCTTTCCGAACATGGATTGCCGGCCAACCAAAAACACCTTTTACAAAACCGTTTTTAGTATGAATATTGACTCGTTTGGAGGGCGCGATGAGGTGGTCAGATCCTCCGTTACGAACAACACTTATAAAGCCGTCATTGGAGATATAATGAACAAACCAGGAGATTTCATCCGCATGTCCTTCAATAACTACTTTATAATCTTTACCCGGATTGATGATACCGTAAGCTGTACCATAGTTATCAAGGTGCCACTCATCGATATAAGGTTTGATATACTCTAACCACATCTTCTGTCCAGGAGCTTCAAAGCCCGTTGGAGAAGCATTATTCAGGTAGTCTTTTAGAAAGGTCTCAGATTTTTTGTTTAAAATCGCTTTTCTCTTGCCAGCAGTGCTCTTACTCATTGACTTCTTAATTAAAGATGGTTTTGGTTAAAATGTTCTGGGGACATTAAACTTAAACGATTGTGTGTAGATTCAGATAGATATGTCAGAAGAGGTGCTCTTTAAATGTGCACTCAAAGTTATAAATTTTATCGAATTTGCAACCAATTTTGAGGATCCTCTCGCCATTTTTTTAATGTTTCAAGGTCTTCTGGCTTGATATAGCCAATCTTGATGGCTTCTTCGAGCAGAATATCGTAATTAGTTAGCGTAGAATAATTGCATTCTGCATCAGCAAATGCTTTGTCTGCCCGGGCAAAGCCATAACTAAATATTGCCATTGCCCCCACGACCTTGCAGCCAACCGTTTCGAGTGCTTCCACTGCATTCAAACAACTTCCTCCCGTAGATATTAAGTCTTCAATAACTAAGACTTTTTCGTTTCCGCGCAAGTGTCCTTCGATCATATTCTGTCGGCCGTGTTCTTTTGCTTTACTTCGAACGTAGATGAACGGTTTGTCCAAAGCAGCAGCCAGTAATGCTCCGTGTGCAATTCCTGCCGTAGCTACCCCAGCGACCACATCAAAATCACCAAAGTCAGCAGATTGAGCTTTGAGTGCCTCTACGACTATTTTCCGGGAAGATGGATAGGAAAGTAAAATGCGATTATCACAATAGATCGGAGATTTGATACCGGATGCCCAGGTAAATGGATTTTGGGGACTCAGCTTAATTGCCTTAATTTGTAACAACTGCTGAACGACTTCTGATGCTCTTGTCATATTTATTATCAAGTTGATCTAATTGCTTAAAAACGCCGCAAATGTACAAAATATATATAAACGATACGCCCCTTTTACTGCTTAATCCTGAGGAGGTACAAGAATGTGCAAAGGAATATAAAGAAAAGATTATCACGCGTTATCCGGGTAAGTCAAAAATGCTGCTCAATTATATCGATATGCTCGAAAAAACCAATCGATATGATGCTATTTTGATTTCTAGTCCGGATGAAAAGCGGATGTTCAAGGATTTCAAAAGTCTTTTTAAACGGATAAACGCAGCAGGAGGCATTGTATTCAATCCTGATGATGAAATACTATTCATTCATCGAAGAGGTTCATGGGACTTACCAAAAGGGAAGATTGATAAAGGAGAAAAAAAGAAAGCTGCCGCAATCAGAGAGGTAATGGAAGAAACCGGGATCAAAAACCTCGAAATTATCAGCAAGTACAAAAAGACTTACCATACTTATCGCCTACCGAATGGTAAAAGAATACTGAAATACACCTATTGGTATCTTATGCAATCCGGAAAGGAAGACTTAATTCCGCAAGCGGAGGAAGATATTGAGCAGGCTGTCTGGATGAGTAAAGCAGCATTTGAAGAAAAAGGGCTTACCTCTTTCGGAAATATTATGGATCTACTAAAAGGGCTTTGAAACGTTTTTGAAGAAAAGACGTATTATTTTATTGTATAATATATTTTGAGGAAGTTTACTTATTGCTCGTCTCTTACAATTACTCTAACCATTATATTCTTACACATTGTCAATTAGTTGATCTTTTGTCAGCTAGAACTTTTTTCAAAAAAAAGTTAGCAAATAGGCAATTTTAAATACAGAATTCTGTTTTAAAATTTGGACATTTGTCACACTAAAAACTTCCCGGAACCGTCTCTAACATTAAATTATTTCTAAGTACAGTACCCAGCCATATTTTATTTGGATTCGACCACCTATACTTACTATAATTCGTTAGACTATTGTATTATCTTTCAAAAACAAAATTTTTACCACCTTACAAAAACTACAGGGAAATGCCGCGTTTGAGAACTTTGATTTTAGTTTTAGCTGTTTTAAGTACTAGTACCTTTCTTTCCGCCCAGACATCAGCCAGTACATCTTCTGAATTTGTCGCTAAAGGGTTCACTTTAACAGAAATAACGGACCAGGATTGGTCAATCTACAGCGACGAAGAAAACCAGATTTATTTTATCGATTTCGAAAAAATCACTTTCAACCTTAATGAGATTGTGATTTTAGACGAAGACAAAAACATCCTTTTCAAGGAGGAGGTTTTCGATCTTCCGGTTAATACCATATATGAGCTTGACCTTAAGCCCTATGGTACTGGCAAATTTTCAATTGAAATTCGATCTTTCACCAATTTTATCAAAAAAGATGTAAAAGTCCTTTAAGGATTTCGTCTTTTGATCTGTTGTACTCCACTAATATTATTGAACGAAGTTCAAGCTTCATTCGAATGTAATATCTTTAGATAGCCTAATCCTGAAAAATAAAAACCCCGGGAATACTCCCAGGGTATTTCAAAAATCAACTAATCAAAAGATATTCTTATCAAGCACGCTTGATTTCGTCGCGTTTGTTTGGCAGTTTTCGGAGCTGATCCGCACCTTTCATATCAATATCAAGCTTGTTCAAATCTTCATAATCAAAGTTGCCCTCAATACTCAATAAAACGAAGCCATCCTTGCCTCGGACGGTAATTAAAAGGTTAGTAATTACACTTCCGTTTTCTTTAAGATGAAAATCCACGGCTTCACCCCCATCCTTAAGGCAAATTAATTCTTCAAAAGCTTCATCTTTTATACTTTTGATGAAACGTTTGTAGTCTTTACTCGCAACTGGCGTCTCCTCCCCCATTAATAATACTCTCAAACCAGTGATTTTTGTATTTTTTGAATCCGAGTCATCATCGTCATCATTTAGGACAAAATTGAGTAGATCTCCAGAAAGATTAATTGAGGTCACCTCATCCAAGCCACTATAAGTTTTATAAAACTGATCGATGCTCTTTGTCTGTGCAATGATCAGGATTGGACATAGAATAAATAGGCTGAACAATAATTTTTTCATGTTTCAACAGTTTTATGACTGCTTCCCATCAGGGAATACAATAATAAGGTTAATTCAAAAATTGATATTTGGAACTATACTCGATCAATCGTTTTCGTTACAGCCTTTTTGGTTTCTTCAGGCTTTAGATTGATCTTACTTTCCTTGGTAAGAATGGCTTCCAGGAATTTGTTGAGATGTTTGTATTTCATATTGGTTTTCATACTCAACATAACGAACTCGCCTTCGTCCTTTACCAGAATTAGTAAATTTTTAATTTTCTTATCATTCCCGCGCATCATAATATTGACATTCGCACCTCCTCCTTCTTTCACCATAATAATGTCTTCAAACTTATCTTTTTTTCTGGCGATGTCTACGAATTCAGAATACTTTTGCTGAGAAATCGCATTTTCAGCATCGGAGGTTACAATTTTAATGCTTTTTATGTACTTCGTGAGCTCCAGGCCAAGCTTTGCATTTAGGTCATCTTCCACATGATTCCGAGCAATACCCGCCCCCATATGAATTAAAAACCCAGGGAGGGTAAGTTTGACAGACTCTTCACTCCGTTTTACATTTTTGTAAAACTTGCGTACGCTTTTTTGAGCAATTCCAGAAGTCAATAAGAAAAGGCTAAAGAATATAACGAGGTATTTTTTCATAGCTATTGTGACAAATGGTTTTAGTAAGAGGAATTTAAAAACTTTGAAAGTATCGCGGTAGATGATAAGGATGAACTTACCCTTTTCATCTACCGAAAGCTTTACTTTCTAATACTTAGGTTTGTACTAGTTCGATTTACGGTCCCGATCATCTAGTTTGTCCAGGTGCTCTACTCCGTCAACGTCTAGTTTTTGAGCGAGTTGAGATATCTTATCTAAATCGATATCCCCTACAAAACTTACCATTACAAAATCAGTATCTGAACCGACAAGAAGCAAAAGTTCATTAATCACATTTCCATCATCCTTTACCAGGAATTGAACGTTTTCTTCGTCATCCCTTACGGTCATGAGTACCTCATAATCTTTGGTATTAATGATATCCACGGCTTCTTTGTAATATTGTAAGCCATTATTTTCGGTCGTTAATACTCGCAAAGATTTAAGATCTTCAACTACCTCCAATACTGCTTCAGCATCTCTATCATCGATATCCTCCAGGTTCAATTTGCCAAGTAGCTGGAATAATTTGGGACTAAGGTAGACCACCGTAAAGTCCTCATTATCCATGTATTTATCAAAGTATTTTGTAATCGCATCATTTTGAGCGTTCATGGTTCCGATACCCACAAAAAGCATCATTAAAAAAGAAAGTAAATATTTCATCGTTGTTTGAATTTTAAAGATTGAGAAATTGGATAAATAGTATTCCAATATTTTTTGCACTTATGGTCTAGAATTGAAGTGCTCAATTATCAAGTGTATTCTATTATCAAAAGTTATAATTTCATTTATCGAATTACCTTGGTTGCCTTACGTACCTGTACGATCCCCTGCTCTGCTTTTCCGGTTCCTTTCTTCAACTTTTTAGAGACTAACAGTAAGGCAGCTTTAGCTTCTTGATACGCTAGTAAGGCCTCCGCTTTTTCTTTTTCATTTAATTCGCTGACCTGCGTCGCTGAATTGGAGTCCCAGGTCGAATAAGCGAAGATCACTGCCAGGAAAATCGCAGCTACCGCTGCTGCCCGTCCCAACAATCTGACGATTTTAGCTCTTCGGGGTACCGCTTCATTCCGTTCTTGCAGCTTTCGAGATAAACGCGCTTCAAAATCTCCGTTCAAATTAGCTTCCTGTTCTTCCTTAAAGAACTGAAACATTGGTTTGAAGGCCCGAAACTCCTCGTCTATGACTTCTTGTGCGAAATATTCGCGTAACTGCTGCTCTTCCTGCAGGCTTGATTCGCCTTCCCAGTATTTGTCGAGCAGTGCTTTAATTTGTTTAGACTCCATATGATTCTGAGTTGAGTAGTCGAGCACGAATTGCTTTACGCGCTCGAAATAAATTTATTTTTACCTGATCAATCGTAATGTGAAGAATCTCTGCAATTTCTTTGTAGCTCATTTCTTCAATATCCCTAAGTTGCATGACCATTTTTTGTTTTTCCGGCAGTTCCGCGATCATTTGCTGGATACGACTCATGGTATCACTCATGGCCGCTACCTGATAAGGGTTAGCTGCCTTACTTGGCATGTCAAATCCTTCTTTAAACCCCTCTGTACGACGGTGTTTGGATCGGATTTTATCGATGGATAAGTTTTTCGTTAGGGTCATACACCAGGCTTCTACGTTTTTGTACTGCGTTAGCTCATGCCTTTTATCCCATAGCTTTATAAAAACTTCCTGAACTACATCTTCAGCTTCCGGTCCGTTACCTACGATCCGCAAAGAGAAGCGATACAGCTTATTTTTAATTGGCAATACTAACTTTTTGTACTCTTCGATCATCATTACACTAAAACGACGGCGCTAAACGCGGCTTTGTTACAGGGTTTTTAAAAATAATTGATACAAATTTAAAGTTCTCCGTAAGAATACAGATAATATATTGATTTGTAGAGCGTTATATAGGCCCTTCCTTTTTCTTTTGACTTATTGCCCGTGTTAAAATTTCTATTTTAATACTTCTTGGCAGTATTTTTTCGGCTATTCCAATAATTGAATGATCTAATTTATTGGTTTGGTTCACTAACTATTCACCTTAAAAAAGAACAATGATGTACAAGAATCAATTTCAGCGTAATTCAGACACCGTGACTTCTGATAGCTTTTTAGGAAGCTTAATGGCACAGATCAAAATTAGCACGCGGAAATTAAACATCAGGGACGTTGATCAGGATACGTCATTCCGATTAGTGTCGGAATAAGGATCAGCGAATAAAAATCCTGTTTCCTTAGTCATGAAATTAATTATTAAGGATTGATGGTTTGGGTTATCCCCTAAAAACTCAAACCATCAATCAAAATTGCTCTTTTCTTTCCCTTTTTAGGCCTTCAGACTATCTATTTACCTTCCTTTAATCATTTCCTTAAAATTTCTTTCTTTAAAAATCCTTTTAGCTACTTTTGCGTTAGAGCATAACAGATAAGGCTAGCGCGTGAAAAAGATCGATCGACTATTATTGCAGAGTTTCTTACCACCATTCGTGGTTACCTTTTTTATTGCCCTGTTTGTGCTGATTATGCAATTCCTCTGGACCTATATTGATGATATTATAGGGAAAGGGGTTGGATTCTGGGTAATGGTCGAGTTACTCTCCTACTTATCCATCTCTCTCATCCCAACGGCTTTACCAATTGCTATACTCATCTCTTCGGTTATGGTAATGGGAAACCTGGCTGAAAGATATGAACTAGCCAGTATGAAATCGGCAGGGATTCCTTTATTGCGTATCATGCAGCCACTGATGATCTTATCCATTGGCATTACAATCTTTTCGTTTTTTTGCTCCAATAATCTAATCCCACTGGCTAATCTGCAATTTAAATCCCGGCTTTATGACATCCGTAAACAAAAACCTGCACTAAACCTGGAGACGGGCATCTTTAATGATGACTTCAAGGGCTTTGTCATTCATATTGGCGAGAAAGCAGCGAATAACCGGGACATTGGTGATGTAATCATCTATGACCATAGTCGCGCAGCTAAAGAGCCAATGCATTTGGTTGCCCGAAAAGGTGAGATGTATAATACTGATGATGGCAATTATTTCGTCATGACCTTATATGACGGAACGCAGTATCAAGAAAATAAACAACAAACCAAGGGTAAGGACAAATCCTACCCATTTACCCGAACTTCGTTCAAGAAATGGACAAAGGTATTTGATCTTGAGGAGTTTAGTCTGCAGGAAACCGATATCGACTTATTCGATAGTCATTATACCATGTTGAATATTGGGGAGCTTAAAATCAAAATAGATAGCCTGGATCAAAAGATAGAGAACCGGCTTGTTAAGGTCGAAAAACATATGGCGCAGTATATTTCTATCTTCAAAGAGGATACTATTGCGACAACGCTGCCCGAAGATTTGCAAGTACTGGATGCTCCGGTTGTGGCGAACGATAATGCACCAAAGGACTCCAACAAGATAGTGGTTGAAAAGGCTCCTACTCCGAAAAAAGTAAATCAAAAACCTGTACAGAAAACGATAAAGAAAACGGAAAGTAAAAAGCCAGTCGAAAAAGATTCCAAAAAGGAAGATCCTCAGGAAAAAGCACATAAAAAAGCTACCGGGGTCTCTGCTCGACCACCTCTTGCTCAGAATATTGATCAGCCTTTGGAATCATACAATAGTTTTGTGGAGACCTTTGTAGGAAAGAATACTCGTCGTAACCTCGTCAGTAAAGCGCAATCTTATGCCCGAAATATTCAAAGTCAAAATAAATCCTCTGCCCGGCAGTTGCATAATTATAAGGAAGGACGCGTAAAGCACATCTATGAGCTACACAGTAAATTTAGTATGGCAGTGGTTTGCTTTGTGTTTTTATTTATTGGAGCTCCGATGGGAGCTATTGTAAGAAAAGGAGGATTTGGATATCCCCTATTAATTGCAATAATATTCTTTATGCTATATATCGTCCTGAATGTTTTTTGTAAAAAACTAGCTGAAAGCTTAGTTTTACCTGCTGAATTTGCTGCATGGATTCCTTGTGGGATTTTATTCCCTGTCGGTCTGTTATTGACCTATAAGGCAATGAATGATTCTAAGATGATCAACGCAGATCGCTACTTGAGTTTTTTACTGCGATTGGTAAAAATGCTAAATGGCGCCTAAAACCTAAAACAACTTTATATGCTTGGCATCATACGGAGTGCTCCGATATACTTCTCCGGCCTACTAATATTCCTTATCATTGGTGCGGTTATCTTATTTAATATTGACCAGGGGGATGCCATCCTGTTTTTTGCTGAACGCCGTACAGACTTTGGGAATTTCTTTTTTAAGTATTTCACCAAACTTGGAGAAGAGCATATCTATATCATATTTGTAAGTATATTCTGTTTTATACGTTTTCGGTATGCAATCCTGGCCGTCACTTCTGGTATTTTAGCACTATTAACAGCTTGGCTGCTAAAGATTTATTTCGCTCATCCACGTCCATTCGTATTTTTTAGTCAATTGGATCAGTTATCCGAAACCAATCCAATTGATGGCGTTCATCTTTACTCGGGCATGACAAGCTTTCCAAGTGGTCATACGATGTCGGCTTTTGCGGTTTTCACCTTAGTGGCATTACTTTTTGCACATAAAAAATTACTTACATCCATTCTTTTCCTCTGTGCCTTACTAGTAGGAATTTCGAGAGTTTACCTAGTCCAGCATTTCTTTGAGGACATCTATTTAGGATCAATCTTAGGCACTTTAGTCGGGATATTCTTATTTTGGATCCAAAATAAAATACCAATTAATGAATCCAGATGGATTGACCGATCTTTTAACCATTCTAAGCCAAGTAGCTCCGAAAAATCGCCTAGAAATGTATAATATTTACCAAGTTCCCACTTGTCTGACCAAATACTCCTTTCAAAGGCAAATTATTAGTAAAAAACACTATTTTTGAAGCCACACCCTTTAAAACAGACAGTTTAATTGTACAATTTTAAATACAAGCGTACCAAATTCGATTCTATGAAACGAAACTTACTTTTATTCCTATTTATAAGTATAAGTGCCGCTCTTTATGCCCAACCGGCTAATGATGATTGTGATGGCATAATTGATTTAGGCGTTGCTCCTGTTTGCCCAACTGGAATTTTCACCAATGTGGCTGCTACTGCCAGCGACATAGGTGAAGGAAATATCCCTGGTTGTTTTAATGGTGGAATTGTTGACCGTGACGTCTGGTTCCAATTTACTACTGACGGGACTATACTCGATTATAATATTACTGTAACAGGTGTAACAGATGGCATGGGATCAACAGCTATATTAAATCCTCAGATAGAAATCTATCGTGGTGAGGTTTGTGGTGTTGATGAACTAGCTGCTTTAGAGGTTTGTGCTTCTGCGAATAATGGAGACAACTTTGTAACGACAACGGTATTAGAATTGGATCCGAATACGGTTTATTTCATACGAGTCAATGATTATACTGCAACAGCGACGCCAAATTCAGGAACCTTTGAATTCTGTATTACCGAATTCATTCCGGATATTAATATCTGTGATGCCACCAGTAGCACTGCCTGTAGTGGTACTTTATATGATTGTGGTGGTCCGGGTATGGATTATGGGAATGGGGAGAACTCCACTTTTACGGTTTGCCCAAATGAATTTAACGAATGTATCCTGATCGATATTCTAGATTTCAACATTGAGAATAACTTTGACTTTCTTAATATTTTTGCGGGTGATGACATAACTGCTCCACTTTTAGCTTCGCTTACTGGCGTTGGAGGTGGAACGGACTTTGAGATCCAGACCAACAGCAATTGTATTACCTTTCAATTTGTCTCTGACGGATCTGTAACTGCTCCGGGATTTGAATTAGAATGGCAATGTGTTGGATTTCCATGTTCAGGTTCTTCGGAGGATACGCCGGAAGTCATTACTTCTCTTCCATTTACAGATGATGATAGTTCTTGTGGCGAGGCATCAACCATTGGGTCCACAATTTGTGGAGACGATCAATTCCTGCAAGGACCTGATTACTTCTACACCTTTGAATCTCCAGGAGATGTTTGTGCTTCAATAGAGATTGTAAATGCAGACTTCGGAACCAACTTCGTTGTACTTAACGGTCCTCCTAGTGATCCAAATAGTAGTTGTGTGGCGGTAGGTCAGGCAGGCTCTCTCGGAAGTGTCAACTTTGAAGATGCAGGCACCTATTATATTATCGTTGCTAACGGTGCTGGTTGTACAGACTTTACGATTAATATGGCAGAAGCAGACTGTAACCTTTCTCCTGCTCTGGTAGATGCACTTTGTAATCCGGTTAATGGTTGTCAGGAATTTGATCCTAACGGGATGTCATTACCCACTGTTTTCAATCTGGATATTGGTTTTGAAGATATTCCAATCGTACAAGGTCAAAATCAGGGATGTTATCTGGGTACTGGTGCCGGAAACTTTTACTGGTTTACAATGCAGGCACAGCAGGATGGGCCATTCGGTTTTATTGTCGATGGTGCTAACTTTGCTTCGGATATTGACTTTAGTGTATGGGGGCCATTTACAGAAATGGATGTTTGTGAAACGCCGAATGATGTAATAAACTTTATTCAAACGAATCAACCAATACGAAGCTCATGGTCTGGAGGCGCCGGACCGACAGGTATTGTAGATATTCATCCAATTACTGGTGATCCGGTGACGGATCCTTTCGATTGTGGTGATCCTTCAACCCCTGGAGCAGGTGGAGATGATTTTGTATCTACTATCCCTGTAATAGAAGGGGAAGTTTATGTGATTTTGATTAATGACTGGGGTGGACAGATTGTAGATGGAATTGTAAGTGTAGACTTTGGACCATCACAGCCTGAGGTTTTAGATCCGCTACCAATTGAAATCGTGGGAAATGATACGACGATTTGTGGAGGCGGTATAGCTTCTTTAGCAGTAAACGTAGGAAATGGTGATATCGACTGGCTAACTAATACCGGTTCTTTAAGTTGTACAGATTGTCCAAACCCTACCGCTACCCCATCAGAGACCACTACTTATCAGGTTTCGGTTACTGGAATCTGTACAGCAGATACTATTGATATCACTGTATTTGTATTTGATGTAGATGCTGGTCCTGACTTTACAGTATGTCAGGGAGAAGAAATTCAGTTTAACGCCGGAGATGTATATCCAAATGCGACGTACGAATGGACCGGTACAAACTTAGGAGACTTAAGTTGTACGGATTGTCCAACTCCATTATTTACGGCAAACACTGCGGGCACTTTCATTTATACAGTTACCTTAGATGGCCCTGGCTGCTTACTTACAGATGAAGTCACGGTGGTCGTATTACCTAATCCAGCACCTAGTTATGAAGTAGTTGCAGATAGTGTTTTCTTATGTGCAGGTTCTTCTACTGATCTTGGTTTAAATACGAATCAAACAACTGATGTTACTTATACCTGGACTTCACAGCCTCCAGGATTTAACTCTAGTGATCCTAATCCTAATATCACCCCTACACAAACTGCTACTTACTTTGTTGAAGTAAGTTCTGTAGCTTGTCCGGTATCTTCTTTTGATAGTGTTTATGTGCAAGTAGATGAATTACCAATCATTGGTGTTGCGACGGATACATTAGTTTGCCAGGGAGAGCTTGTCAGCTTAGGTGCCACTACTCCGCAAGCAGGAGTAACTTATGAGTGGTCTCCGGAAGATGGCCTGGATGATCCTAGCAGCGCTAACCCTATAGCAACCATTGAAGCAACAACGACTTATACTTTAACCGCAACTATTGGAGCTTGTGTTCAAACAGAAAGCGTAACGGTTACCTCAACGGTTATTGATATAGAAATTCTAAATCCAGCTTCGGATAGCATTACTATATGTAAAGGAGAGACTGTAGATGTTTCTGCTAGTGCTTCTCCTCCGGGAATAGCGGTAAACTGGGTTCCTGCAGATGGATCAATTAACCCAACAA
The DNA here is from genome assembly GCA_020631105.1 of Saprospiraceae bacterium. Classification (GTDB taxonomy): domain Bacteria; phylum Bacteroidota; class Bacteroidia; order Chitinophagales; family Saprospiraceae; genus JAHDHW01. The sequence continues at coordinate 17,710 of JAHDHW010000015.1, forward strand.
CTGGTCTTAATGTAACCCTTGCTCCGGAAACCGCTACCTTATATATAGCATCTGTAAATGTTCCTGGATGTACGCGTTTTGATTCGCTTTATGTTGATGTGGATTCAATTCCATATAATATGACGATTACACCTGCGGATACTTCAGTATGTGCCGGTTCATTAGTCCTTTTGCAATCCCCAACTTATGAGCCTGCTGATTTTATGGGTATTAGCCATCAATGGCTACCAACTGCCGGACTGCAAACTCCTGATACACTTTATAATGTAGTAATTGAAGCTAACGAAACGCTGGATTATATCCGGACAACAACGCTTGGTGTATGTACTCAGATGGATACTGCGACTATTACCGTTGAGCCTACGGCCGAAATATTCATTAATCCTAGTGATACCATTATATGTGATGGTGAATCCGTTCAGTTAGTGGCTAGCAGCCCTGATATTACGGAGTTTACCTGGGAACCAGAGGATGGAAGTCTTAGCTGTTTAGAATGTCCTGATCCGGTCGCTACCGTTAATGGAACTGGTACCTTTACTTTCACAGCAATGGGTGAATTCGAAGGGTGTCCAACATCAGCGAGTGCTACTATAACAGCATTGGGTGAACCTGCCCAAGGTGTTATTGGAGATACAGAAATTTGTTTGGGAGAATCTATTTCGTTGAATACAAATCCATCTAATGATCCGAACATCATGTACATTTGGAGTGCAAATCCGGCAGATCCTACTTTGGATACTGATGCAGCTCAACCTCAGGTCTCCCCTACTCAAACCACTACTTATAGCGTAACTATTGATAATGGAGTTTGTGATCCTTATCAGGATGAAGTAACGATAATCGTGATTAATGACCCTCAAATCACTGTAGACCCAGATGCTACATTATGTGAAGGAGAATCTATTACCTTAAATGCATTTAGTACAGAAGAAGGTGGAACCTTTACCTGGCAGCCAGGTGGTCAAACTGGTAGTTCAATTACTGTTGAGCCTGAGTTTAGCACAGACTACATCGTAACTTATTCTTATGGCTGTGGTGCAGATATCGTTAACGTAATTACAGTAACGGTATTAGAAAATGTGTCTGTGGGTATTATTCCGACAAATTCAGACACCATCTTTTTTGAAGGACAAAATATTACAGTCATAGCTACCACCAGTCCAGAATCACCGGGATCAACCTACGAATGGAATACTGGACAAACCGGTGTTACTATTGAGTCCGTTGCCAATCCTCAGGCGCCTACATATTCTGTAACGATTACGACACCTGATGGATGTACCAATGCGGCTTCCTTGACTTATGAAATTCAAGAAGCCATGTTCGCACTCCCTAATGTATTTACACCGGATGGCGATGGAGAGAATGATGTGTTTAACATCGTCTCAGAAGGTCTGGTTGAAGTACTTGAATTCAAAGTATATACCCGCTGGGGAGAAATCGTATATGACAACGAAAACCCAACTAATGGCTGGGATGGTACTAAGGATGGAGAACCACTCCCACAAGATGTTTATTTCTACAAGATCATGGTTCAAACAACCTCTCAAATGGAAACTTTTGAGGGCGATGTTACCCTTTGGAGATAGCAGCTAAATAAGCTTTTCGGTTTAAAACCTCCGGATAAGTGACCTGTTGAAGGCACATTATCCGGAGGTTTTTCGTTTTAGTACTGTTGATATAAGCAGCCGGACGGAATCCCGTTGGGAGGCAAGGTATCTTAAGCTATTTCTTAAAGGATGCCTCATATATCCATCTTCTGGCATAAATCTCGCAAGATAAGAGTAGCTAATTATGCTAAGATGATAGAATACTACACTTTTCTATTAATTACTGGTAAAGAAGAATAAATATTTATGTCTCGTAATTTTCAACCTTGGGTACTCTTTATGTTGCTTTTTGCCTGTCTTACCTGGACAGCTTGTCCTGATGATGATGAGACGGATATGCCTGTTCCAGAGATCACCAGCTATGATGATAACGGTTTTTTTATTGTCAATGACGGAGGCGAAAGTGCCAATGGGTCAATCAGTTTTTACCATCGCGATTATAAGATGGTAAAGAATAAGATTTATCAGGAAGCTAATGACATGGAAAACCTGGGTACAAAGGTAAATGATGTTCAATTGATTAACGGAAAGGCATACATAGTCGCTACTGGTAGTAATAAAGTGGTAATCGCTGACCCTAATACGATGGTTAAAATTGGTGAGATTAGCGGCTTTCGACAACCTAGAAAAATCATTGAAGTAACGCCTGACAAGGCTTATGTCAGTCAATGGGGATACAATGCAGGATATGGTAGTATTAAAGTAATTGACCTAAATGGAAACAGCATCATTGATTCTATCCCAACCAGACTTGGGCCGGAGGAAATGCTCAAACTTGGAAATTCCGTTTACGTTACTAATACTGGTGGAGACTTGATTGACTCTGTCCTTACTAAGATTAATATCTTAAGTGACGAAGTGCTAAGAACTATCAATGTCGGAAAAACACCAACCTATATTGAAGCAGATAAAAATCTAAATCTTTGGATTTTGACGAGAGGCGTAATTATAAACCCCAACAGTCCTGAAAGTAATATCCCGGGCGAGTTGGTGAGAATAAGCAGCGACGAGGTAAATCTTCGTATCCAAACCAGACCCGCAGCCGGACCACTTTCGATAAACAGAACCAGAGATAAACTTTACTTTGTCCAGAATGGATGGGTCTATGAGCATGCAATTGAGGATTCGGAGCTTGCGCTTTTTCCTTTCATTGAGCGCTTTTTCTCTGCATTCGCCGTGGATCCTTTGAATGGTAATTTTATTGGTACGAATCCTCAGGACTATATCAATATTGGAGAGATGTACTTATATGATATAGAGAAAAATCCTCTGGATACTGTAGAGATTGGTAAGGGGCCTATTGATGTTGAGTTCTTTCAATAGGGACGCTATAAATTAATTTATTCAAGCAAATTATTGATATCCTCTTCCGTTGTTCGGAGTTTAGTTTTACAATACTCAATTAGCTCCGCGGCACGCTTCACTTTTTCTGACAGTTGATCTATGCTAATAGCCTCAGATTGCAAATCACTGATAATAGATTGCAGTTCTTCCATAGCCTTTTCATAACTGATTGTCGTCTTCTTTTTTGCCATAATTAATCTTTAATCACTTTACTATTTACCTTGCCGTCTCCGAGTAAAGTTTCAATGGTATCCCCTTCTTTTAGATCCTTAGCTTTGGCAATTTTGCCATTATGTAAGGTTATACTAAAACCTCGTTCAAATATATTTACCGGATCAAGCAAAGCTAATATTTTCTGCTGATGCTCCAACCTTTGCCCTTCGGATGCCATCGAACGCCTCGCTTGTTTTGGTAATTCATCTGCGATATAATCTAACATTCTTCGTTGCAATTGCAATGTATTTTTAGCCTGAAGCGGAATGCCCTGAGTAATCCTTTCCAATTGAAAGTTTTCATTGATCAGGATTTGTGAGGCAAGCTGTTTGATATAATTTCCTTGTTCTAACAAGTCCAATTCAAATTGCATATTGTGTTGCACCACCCAATCCGCCGCCGCCGTTGGCGTCTTAAGACTTTGGAAGGCCAGCATATCAGCAATCGTCTCATCAATATCATGACCAATTCCAGTAATCAAAGGTAGTTTACAATTTGCTAAAGTTACACAAAGCTCTTCTTCATCAAAAGCAATCAGATCCAATTTAGCCCCCCCGCCCCGGATCAAAACCACACAATCGAATTCTTTTGCTCTCTTATTGATTTGCTTTATTTTACGGCCTACCTCCAGTCTCACCCTTTCTCCTTGCATAGCAGCATCGAAAAGTTCATAACGAATCTTATAGCCATATGCATTCTCATCTATTTGTTGTCTGAAATCCTGATAGCCGGCAGCAGTTAAGGAACTGATCACCGCAATGCTTTGAATTACCGGAGCAATCGCAAGTGCTTTGTTTTTTTCTAACAAGCCTTTCTTCTTTAACTTCTCAATGACTGCCTGTCTTTGCAAGGCTAATTTGCCAACGGTATAGGCCGGATCGATATCAACAACTCTGAGTTTGAAGCCATAGCGCTCGTGATACTCTACGTGAGCTTTGACCATCACTTGTAGGCCAGGCTGAAGTAATTGTTCCAGGGTCGTTCCTAACTTGCGATTTAATAATTGATATTCGCGGGCCCAGATAACGGCATCTGATTGTGCAATGATTTGGCCCTCATCGCCAAGGATTGGATCGGGCTCGTCTTTTTCGATGAGGCTCAGAAAACGGTGTCCACGACTAACAGATACCTGTGCTAACTCACAACTAATCCAAATGGCTTCTGAGAAATTAAGCGCCATTATCCTACGGATATGCTCATTAAGCTCGAATAGCGTGTACTGACTGTTTTGCATGCAGGGCAAATTTAGGAAATTTGTGGGATATGAGTCACTCACGGAGGAATGATCAAGGGGCACAATAGTTATCGTCCCGATAACTATTGGAAATCAGCGAATAAGAAAAAATATCTTGAGCCTGTTAAATCTAAAAACGCCCTGGCCGGATAAATCCTGGACCAAGGCGCTTTATTTTATTTGGTTGTTTATCTATACTCAATCGGTAGAAAACGACTATTGCGTTTTCTCCCTTGTCTTATAGTAATTCCTTTACTAAATCTGCAGCTTCTTGTAATAAGATAGCAGAGTGTACTTCCAATCCAGATTCATCAATGATCACTTTTGCAATGTCTGCATTGGTTCCTTGTAATCTTACAATGATTGGCACATTGATATCACCAATGTTTTTGTATGCATCCACGACTCCTTGTGCAACACGATCACAACGAACGATTCCACCGAAGATATTGATCAGGATTGCTTTTACATTAGGATCACGTAGGATGATTCGGAATGCCTTCTCTACACGATCCGCATCCGCTGTACCTCCAACATCCAGGAAGTTGGCAGGCTCTCCACCAGATAGTTTAATAATATCCATTGTAGCCATTGCTAAACCCGCTCCGTTAACCATACAACCAACATTACCATCGAGGTTAACGTAGTTAAGGCCATAACCTCTAGCTTCCACTTCAGTAGGATCTTCCTCGTCCGTATCTCTTTGCGCTGCCAGGTCTTTATGGCGATAAAGTGCATTTTCGTCAAGCGATACTTTACAATCTACAGCGACAATTCTATCATCAGCAGTATGTAGACAAGGGTTGATTTCGAATAAGCTTGCGTCACTTCCAACAAATGCCGCGTATAATTTAGAGATGAATTTTGCCATTTCTTTAAAAGCCTGACCACTCAATCCAAGGTTAAAAGCGATTTTACGCATTTGGAAAGACTGTAAGCCTAGAAGCGGATCAATGTATTCTTTATGTACTAAATGAGGTGTTTCTTCTGCAACAGCTTCAATATCCATTCCTCCCTGTGTGGAATAAATAATTACGTTACACTTCTTTTCACGATCCATCAAGATAGAAACGTAATACTCTTTACAAGCATCAAAATCAGGAGCGTAAGAATCCTCAGCGACCAAAATCTTTCTAACTAACTTTCCTGGTCCATCGATTCCACCTGGCGTTTGAGGCGTTTTAAGCATCATACCGATGATATTCCCCGCATGTTCTTTAAGCTCATCCAAGTTTTTTGCAAGCTTCACTCCGCCGCCTTTACCACGCCCTCCGGCATGAATCTGAGCTTTTACAACCGCTACGCTATTGCCAGTTTCTTCGGCAATTTTTTCGTAAGCGGCAACAGCCTCTTCCATATTATTAGCTACATATCCGTTCTGGATTGCAACCCCGTAACTTTTGAGTAGTTCTTTTCCTTGATATTCGTGTAAATTCATATTATTGAATAAATTCTTTGGTTTTCAAAATTCGTGAGCAAAAGTACATATTTTTTAGATATGACGAGTAGTAAATCGGCTTACTCTTGGATAGTAGGCCAAAAAATTGATTTGGCGCTTATTTCTTATTCTTCTGTATCTTTAACCTCATGAAAACGCAAAAGGTTTTATTCGACCCAGAATCACCAAAAGTAAAGAAGGATCTTGCTGCAATCAACAGCTGGCGGCTTAAAATTTTCTATTGGAAAAACTTACCTTCCATCATCTGGTGGGGCATAAAAGTAAAGTCCTGCTCCCCTTATCGTACTGAAATTGAAGTTCCCTATAGTTGGCGAACGACTAACCCTTTCCGTTCCATTTATTTTGCTGCATTAGCAGGGGCCGGTGAGTTAACCAGCGGTTTAATGGCTGGACTGATCATTCGTAACACCAAAAAAGTGTCAATGCTGGTGACCAATGTATCCGTTGATTACATTAAAAAAGCGAATTCCAAAACGACCTTTGTTTGTGATGAAGGTATCAAATTGATTGAAGGCGTACAAAAAGCTATTGATACCGGAGAAGGTGTGGAGGTTACTGTAAATGCAGACGGAACAAGAGCAGACGGTGTACTAGTAGCTCGCTTTAGAATAACCTGGTCTTTTAAAGCAAAGTGAATTGGTATAAACCTAAAAAAGCCCCTTACTCAGTGAGTAAGGGGCTTTTTTAGATAAAATTGATTACTTCGTAATCAGTACTTTCTTATTCATCACACCATGAGTAGTCTCAATCGTAGTGATATAAATACCTGCTGGTAAATCATTGACACTCAATTGTACGGTACTTACTCCTGTACCAAACTCATAGCGACTAATCGTTTTCATCAGTTGACCAGTTGTATTGTACAAGTTAACATCTCCAGTAAAACTACTAGCTGCTTCCACTTCGATAGATAGCAATTCTCCTGCTTTTATTGGATTAGGTCGAATGTTCCATCCACTTACTTCCTGAATCTCCCGAGTGCTTACAATTGAACCCGTTACAAAATCTCCTCTTTCAGAATATTGAACGCCACATGTAGTATACTCTCCAAAAGGGCGTACCCGCCAGTAATAAGTAGAATTAGCCGTAAAAATATCTTCTACTACTTTGAAGGTAGCATTACTAACGATAAAGCGGCTTGGCTGACCAGCGAAAGTTGGTAAAAAGTCTACCTCTAAGATATAATACTCGGCCCCAGCTACTGGCTCCCAATCAAACTCAACCAAGTTGAAACCCGGTGTTGATTCACCATTAATAGGAGAAACAAGCGTCGGAGCTTCCGTAATTTCATCCAAGTTTGGTGTAATACCCGGGCGAATGTAATTTCTTGAGGGACTATACAAATCATTCACCATCGCTTCTTGTTGGTCAGGCGTAAATTCATAATCCGCACATCCGAAGTAGTAATTCATGATGTTATTTTCCATTGGATCAACTTCTACTCCATCAGGATCCATTGCACCCAAAGCAACATTTGCACAAGAACCATTATTATAGCCCGGTGAGTTTGCAAATAAATAATCCGGAGTAGTATCACAAATAGCATCTCCAGCT
>JAHDHW010000015.1:25223-58440 GCA_020631105.1 Saprospiraceae bacterium
ATATTAAGGGCATCAGAAGCTTTGTTAGATTGAATCTGAAAACTACCTGCACCTTCATTCGCCTCACCATAAAGAGGTGTATTATCGATATAGTTGAATGGCATCTTAAAGTAAAACTGAATATCAGAACCTTCGAATTCCGTATTTAGGTTACATAGCAAGTCAGGCATTAGCGCATCACTCACTCTGCTCGTTCCATCCGATTTAGCTACTAAGTGTACTTGCAATGGAACGTAAGTGATTTCATCTCTTGCATCAGCGATTTGCTGGTGAGCAGCATTTTCTCTGTTTTGAATCAAACGTTCACGTCCCTCCCACTGTGCTTGATCCGTTGTACCACATCGGTGTTGAGCAAGAGCCGATCCCATACCAATGAACAAACAAAACAGGACAATTGTATATCTCTTCATGTTAAAATAATTTCTTTTATAAAATTTAGCTTAAAGATTAATGTTGATTCAAAGTTACAAAAAAAAGCGCCTTATGCGTGTCTGATTTAAGTCAATTAGCTATTCCCAGACATTGAGAATACATAGAAAACAATACCATATTCATACATAGGAATAAAAAAATAATTACTTTTGCGACGATTTTAGGGAAATCGCGTATCAATCCTATGTGATTTGAACTGGTTTTCTTCTAAAAAGTTCTAAATATGAATGTTTTATTCAATAAGTAAGCATTCCGTTTTTTTGAACTTTCAACCTATACAACACAAGCCCTTGAATTACATCTTTTAATTTAATTTCAAACCAGAATATAGTCAAATGAGTAAAGTAACTGTAGTTGGCGCCGGTAATGTTGGAGCAACCGTAGCCAATGTTTTAGCACACAAAGATATTGTTAACGAAGTTGTTCTTTTGGATATCCGAGGAGACTTCGCAAAAGGTAAAGCCTTAGATAGCTGGCAGCAAGCCCCTATCGATTATTACAGTACCAAGTTAACGGGTACAGATAATTATCGGGATACAAAAGGTTCTGACATTGTAGTGATCACTGCAGGTATTCCTCGTAAGCCAGGAATGAGCAGAGATGACCTAATCTCAACCAATGCTGGTATCGTATCTTCTGTTACGAAGTCCATCCTTAAGTATTCAAAGAACCCAATTATCATCGTTGTATCTAATCCTTTAGATGTGATGACTTATGCGGCGTTCAAAGCAAGTGGTTTGAAGCCAAACCGAGTATTCGGTATGGCTGGTATCCTTGATACAGCTCGTTACAGAGCGTTTTTAGCGACGGAGCTTCAAGTATCACCAAAAGAAATCCAGGCAGTTTTAATGGGAGGTCATGGTGACACTATGGTACCACTTCCAAGATATACGACTGTTGCAGGTATCCCTGTATTAGAAATGATTGATCGAGACAAGCTTAAAGCAATCGTTGAACGTACGAAGAAAGGTGGTGGAGAATTAGTGAAGTTAATGGGTACTTCTGCATGGTATGCGCCAGGTGCTGCTGCGGCGCAAATGGTGGAAGCAATCGTAAAAGATGAGAATAGAATTTTCCCTTGTTGTACTTTCCTTAACGGAGAATATGGCTTAAAGAAAATCTTCCTTGGTGTTCCTGTAAAACTTGGAAAAGAAGGAATCAAAGAAGTTCTAGAACTTAAATTAAATAAGTCAGAAACTAAATTATTACACAAATCTGCAGATGCAGTTAAAAGTGTAATGAAAACTTTTGACAAAATGAATATCAAGTAAGCGATCAAGCTAATTGATTTCGAATAATAAGGAAGCCCTTTGGTCATTCACCAAAGGGCTTTTTATATAGATTTATTTTTATCCTTGCAGGCTTCGTCTAATGCCTAATTCCAAGCCTCGTAATTCTGCTAAGCCTCGTAAGCGACCAATTGCCGAATAGCCAGGATTCGTTTTCTTTGTCAAATCATCCAACATCTTATGCCCATGATCTGGTCGCATCGGAATCGATTCTTCCTGAGTTTGCTGGACTTCGATTAAGGCTTTCATCACTTCATACATATCCACATCTCCTTCCAGGTGGTCTGCTTCATGGAAATTGCCTAGAGTATCTCTTTTAGTCGCTCTCAGGTGGATAAAATTAATGCGATGCCCAAGATTTCGAACCATTTCGGGTAAATCATTATCCGGTCGCACACCAAAAGATCCGGTACAAAAACACAATCCGTTATTAGGTGAATCGACCGCATTAATTATAGCTTGCGCATCCTGTTCTGTACTTACCACTCTTGGCAATCCCAACAGCGGAAAAGGAGGATCATCCGGGTGAATCGCCATCTTGACCTTTGCTTCTTCTGCTACCGGAATAATTTCTTGGAGGAAATAAATTAAATGAGCTTGCAATTGTCGGGCATCAATATTTCGATACGTATCCAAAATAGCCTGAAAGTTATCCAGACTAGCTACGCCTTCTGTTGTTCCACCAGGTAAACCTGCAATAATATTTTGGGTCGCCTGCTCAATTTCTTTTTTATTCATTTGTGCCATCCGCTGCTTCGCAGCTGCTTGTTCCTGCTCTGAATAATCGTTTTCGGCACCGGGTCTCTTGAGGATATATAATTCAAAAGCCGCAAAAACAGCTTTTTCAAATCTCAAGGCCGTTGAACCATCAGGCATCCGATAATCCAAATCCGTCCTGGTCCAATCAACCACTGGCATAAAGTTATAGGTAATGATTCGGACATCACACTTGCCTAAGTTTCGAATGGATTCCTTATAGTTTTCAATGTAATCGAGAAAAGCTCCGCTTTGCCTTTTGATATCTTCATGTATTGGAACACTCTCCACTACGGACCATTTGAGACCTGCTGTCTCAATGGTCCTTTTACGTTTTTCAATCTCTTCTACCGTCCAAACGGCACCATTCGGTATATGATGAAGTGCACTGACTACCCCACTCGCTCCGGCTTGCCGAATATCTGATAAACTAACCGGATCATCCGGTCCGTACCATCGCCAGGTTTGTTCTAGTTTTTTCATATCTGTCTTTAATTACATATGCTACACTCCGGAAAAGGCACTAAAGCCACCATCCACGGGTACGATAATACCTGTAACAAAACTAGTAGCATCACTACACAACCAGAGCAAAGTACTGGTCAGTTCTTCTGGTTCGCCAAATCGTTTGAATGGCGTTTCATTTACGATAGTTTGCGCTCTTGCCGTCAGGCTTCCATCTTCGTTTTTTAATAGTTTCAGGTTTTGTTCGGCAATAAAAAATCCCGGTGCAATGGCATTGACCCGAATGCCTTCACCAAACTTATTCGCCATCTCCACTGCCATCCATTTAGTAAAGTTATCTACTGCCGCTTTGGATGCTGAGTATCCAACTACTCTGGTTATCGCCTGCTGTGCTGCCATAGAAGAAATATTTACTATACAGCCTTTCTTTTGCTTTGCCATGGCTTTTCCAAAGATCGTTGTCGGGAGTACGGTTCCTTTTAGATTTAAGTCGGTCACTTTCGTGAAATCTTCCACGGAAAGATCGAAAATACTTTGCTCGGGCAAAATCGTTGCACCTTTCATATTCCCGCCGGCTGCATTGACCAGAATATCGATCTTCCCCCACTTTTTAAGGACTTTTTTATTTGCTGCTTTGAGTTGTTCAACATCTAATACATCAGCAATCAGCGCTAATGCCTTGCCCCCATTCTTTTTAATGGCCTTGACTTTCTTTTCAACCTTGGACTGGGTCCGGCTCAAAATGGCAACCTTGGCGCCCGCCTTAGCCAATCCATCCGCCATAGCGCCTCCTAACACTCCTGCGCCTCCGGTAACTATTGCAACTTTTCCTTTTAGTTTAAACATTGTTTTCTAATTCATTTTTAATCAAAAAATCACTTTTTTGTATCCAATTGGAAAGTAGTGATTTTTTTCAATTTCTACCTAAAATTGGATTTTAAACTATTATCCTTAATATTTGTTCTTGTTAAGTTAAAAAGGTCATATTTTAATGGAAGATTCTATCGATTTAGAAATTATGAATGCAATGGTGACGAACACCAGGGAAAACCTGATGGAGCTCACTAATAAGCAGCCAGTTTTTCTCATCTTCTTAAGGCATTTCGGATGTGTGTTCTGTAAGGAAGCTTTGCACGATCTCTCTGATAAAAAAGAAACACTCATCAAGAATGGCATTCGCTTAGTGTTTGTACATATGTCAGATAATGATGTGGCAAATGAGTATTTCAAAAACTATAACATGGAAGGCGTTGCGCATATCAGTGATCCTGGTTGCAACTACTACTCCGCTTTTGGAATAACAAAAGGAACATTCTCGCAATTATATGGCCTTCGTACCTGGATCAGAGGTTTCGGCGCCAAACGCGCTGGTTTTGAACTGGAGCTCTCCAAAAACTTAGGAGATTCAACGCAAATGCCCGGTATCTTCTCATTGTATCAAGGTAAGATTATCAACACTTTTATTCATAAGCGTGCTTCAGATCGTCCCGACTACGGAAGTCTGATCGAAAAGGCTTCTGCCGTTTCGAAAGCATAGTTTTCATTCTGATAAAGTATCTCATTTTATGATTGGTTGGCGATTCGGTGAATTTACGGGAGAAGAAGGAAAATCAGTTTTTGATCAATTGCTCAAATTGTTTCAAGAACTTTTGATCCATACTTCAGGGGATGTCAGTGAAGCTTTGAGTTGGCTGACAGAGATAGATAAAGAGTACAAGATTACCACTGCTGATTATGGAATGGCTGATTTCATCCAGGATTTAATCGACAAAGGTTACATCCAAAAACCCGATGAACGTAATCCGAACTTCACTCCTTCAGCGAAAATGGAAATTGCCATGCGCCAAAAAGCGCTCAATGATATTTTTGATGAACTAAAAAAATCAAAAAGGGGAAATCATAATACCAAGCAATCTGGGAAAGGAGATGAGCATACTGCCGATTTACGGCCTTATGAATTTGGGGATAAACTGGAAAATATATCTGTCTCCGACTCTCTTCGTAATGCACAGATAAATCACGGAATAGACGAATTCAAACTTACTCATGATGACCTTGAGGTTCGGGAGACCTACTACCAAAGTCAAATGAGCACAGTGCTGATGATTGATATTTCTCACTCCATGATTTTGTATGGAGAAGATCGAATCACGCCGGCTAAGAAAGTCGCAATGGCACTTTCTGAATTGATTACCACACGTTATCCGAAAGACACGTTAGATATCTTGGTCTTCGGTAACGATGCCTGGCCAATTGAAATCAAAGACCTTCCCTACCTGGAAGTGGGGCCTTATCATACCAATACGGTTGCTGGCTTGCAGCTCGCAATGGACTTATTAAGAAAACGTCGTAATCCAAATAAGCAAATCTTTATGATCACAGACGGGAAGCCCACCTGTATCAAAAAAGGAAAGAAGTATTATAAAAACTCTTTCGGCTTAGATCGAATGATTGTCAATCGTACCCTGAACTTAGCTTCTCGATGTAGAAAGATGAATATTCCGATCACTACCTTTATGATTGCCCGTGATCCTTACCTCATGAAATTCGTAGACACCTTCACCAAAGCCAATAACGGTAAGGCTTTTTATAGCAGCCTGCAAGGGCTTGGTGAGTTCATTTTTCGCGATTATAAGCAAAATAAAGGACGCCGCTACCGCCGCTAAACTCAACTTTATCATTTCTTTATTAGTTTCCGGCAGAAGTTTTAACAATTTCATCGAAACAAAGCTCGTTTAATTTCGGAAACAAGAAGAAATATCCACATGAGAAATATCGTACTTTTTATTCTAGGGTCGTTCCTCCTCGGAAGTGGGGTCACTAAAGCCAATAATGTCTTATCCGACACTACTCGCTCCGAAATGGCCATTATGGAAGACACCCTGGGTTACCTTTCTTATCTGATTGTCAATGACTCTTTGGAGGAAAACAGATTTGCAGCTGTTCAAAAATTTATCCCCACCCTGGTCCAAACACTCAAAAAAGAAAACTCCTTCGATTACGAATTCTCCAGACTAAAGAATATTTCCATCTTATATCCACCTGATAGCACTTTTAGGATTTTCACCTGGCAATTATATGTCAATGCAGAGGACTATCGATATTACGGTGCCATTCAGATGAATACCAAAGAACTCCAACTTATTCCTTTAATTGATCGATCTTTTGACACCGAAGACTTAGAACATAGCACCCTGACTGCCGACAACTGGTATGGTAGTGTTTATTATAATATCAAATCCTTTGACACGCCGGAAGGCCCAAAGTATCTGTTGTTTGGTTTTGATGGCTATAGTTTCTTTACCAAACGGAAAGTTGCGGAGGTGCTAAGCTTTAAAGATGGTAAAGCCGTATTCGGCGCTCCCGTGTTTATCTCAGAAGACCCGGGTAATACCTTTTTGCCGAAGAGCAGATTGGTAATGACTTATAGTGCGGAAGCCTCCATCAAATTAAACTTTGATGATCATCAGAATATTATCATCCATGATCACCTGATCCAGGCAATGTCCAGTATCCCGGGACAAGGTCCTGTCAGCCTACCCGATGGTAGCTACGAAGGCTACAAACTTCAAAATGGTAAATGGTCCTATGTCAGTAAGATATACGATCATGTTTACGAAAACGAAGAAGCAACCAGAATGGAACCAATCTTCAACACAAAAGAAAAGAAAAAGAAAAAAGACTTGTTCGGTAACAAGTAAAACCTTTTTTTCTGCCCAGTCTACCTTTTAGTATTATCTTGTCAGTATGTACGAATCACATTCTACCCGAGTAGAGCGGACCGCACATTACTATACCATAGGTAAACCAGGTCCCCACATAAAAAAGCTATGGATTGTCTGCCATGGCTATGGCCAACTGGCAAGTCGAATTATCCAAAAATTCAATGATCTTGATGATGGGCAAACCCTGATCATTGCTCCCGAAGGTTTATCCCGTTTTTATTGGCAAGGTGTAACCGGACACGTAGCAGCGTCCTGGATGACAAAGATGGACCGACTGGAAGAAATTGCTGATTATACCCGATACATCAAATCTTTATACGAGTTATATACTGCACAAATTGCTGAAGATGCAAAAATCATCCTGTTTGGATTCTCCCAGGGTTGTGCTACACAGTGTCGCTGGGTAATGCGTGAATTTCCTAAGTTCGATCATCTTATCCTTTGGGGTGGGCGATTTCCGGAAGATTTAGATTATCGCCCTCATCAACAATACTTTGCGAATAAGGATATCCATTTCTTGTACGGAGATGAAGATCAATATATCACCCGAGAGTTTATCGACTGGCAGGAAAACTTCGCCAAAGAGCAATCTTTAGAATATCAAACTACTAAGTTTAAAGGGAAACATGTCATTGACAGAGCTGTCCTCAAAGAATTAGCCGAACGGCTATAAGAAGATATCAGGATGCAGCCGGACCAGTAATGCTGCAAAGATCAAAAGTCTGGTCAATATATTTCGATAAAAAATTGACGCTCGCTCGTCCCTGAAATTATAGATAAACAAACCCAGACAAAGTGCAAACAGTACAGCTGCGCTGATCAAAGCAATATTGATAAATTGGGTCGCATAAGGCCAACTTTCATAATAACAGACCAAGCCAAGAAAACCAAAAGGAAAAATCAAGCCCACCAGGACAGAAAGTGCTACCTCACCTCTTTTGTACTCTTCCACTTTGAACATATACCACGAAAACAATAAATAGAATAGCGAAGCCAAAGCTCCTCCCAAAATTAAAAACTCGGACCCATTATCATTCCCTTGATTACGCATGTATAAACCAATGACGATCAAGGCAATCGGAATCAATTCCAAAAGCGCACCTTTACGTCGCCGCGGGCTTTCTGGTACTTCCTTTTCTTCGAAATCCAGTGGATTATTCAAATTGATACAGTCTTTAAACTTAAAAAAATTAAGTTGTTTATCTACTTAATGCAGACTTACGAAATAAGGCACAAACAATGCCAGTAGCAACTCCGGCATTCAAAGATTCAGCGCCTCCGTTTGGGTGAAGCGGTATAGAAATGGGCTCATTTATCAATGGACGGATCGTATCAGAAATTCCTTTGCCTTCACTTCCGATTACAATAATCCCTGCATTGGAAAGCTTTTTCTCATAAATAGATGCCCCTTCTAAAACGGTTCCGTAAACAGGTAATTGTGGATAATCACTTTTGATTTCGGCAAAATCCTTAACAATCACTTTTACTCGTAAAAAAGCGCCCATTGTCGATTGTAAGGTTTTTGGATTAAACAAATCCGCGCACTCTGCTGAACAGAAAACATGAGGAATGCCAAACCAGTCCGCGATACGGATGATTGTCCCAAGATTTCCAGGGTTCTGAATACGGTCTAAATAAAGAGACAAATCCGCTCGTACTAAAGTAGGAGTTTCTTCAATTATGGGCTTTTTGGCAATGATAATTACCGGAGGAGCAGTCTTGAGGCTTGAGATTTGGGCAAGGTCTTTTTCTTTTCCTTCTAGGATTATAGCGCCGAATCGGGGCAATAAATCCTCATGATTAGCAATCCAATCCTTTGTAGCAATTATATTTTCAATTTCTATCTCTCTATCCTTTAATAATTCAAGGGCAATCTTCTCCCCTTCTACTACAAAATTGTTATACATTTGCCGAAACTTATTTAACTTCAGCGAACGGAGGTATTTTATCTTATTTTTTGATAACATTAAATCTTATTTAACCCTTTAATACATACCATAAGGGGACGAAAAGTGGTTACAAAATAGACTCCTACTTGCTAACCCAACGGTACATGTATCCAATTGTTGAATGATCGTACGATATGCAAATATAAACATTCGGTCGAGGTACATCTTTTTAGCAATTCCAATCTTTTTACTTTTAGGTTCCTGTAGTACCCGAAAGTATTTGCAAGATGGTGAATATTTGCTTAAAAAGAATACTATCGTATTCGATTCCAAAGAGGAAATCGCCCGTGAAAAAGCCCTGAGCTACGAGCTACAGACGCTCTATAAGCAAAGGCCAAATACCAAAACCCTCAGACTGTTTCGCACCAACCTCTGGTGGTATTACAAAACAGACAGTCTGGAAAACCCCAATAAGTTTCAAAAATTTATTCGCCGCCGGATTGCAGAACCTCCCGCGCTTCATGATACCATCATCTATGCGAATACTGCAAATACGATGAAGTATTATCTGCAGAATAAAGGATACTATGATGCAGAAGTAAATTATGAGGCTAAATTACATGACAAAAGAAAAACCTCTGATGTTACTTACATTGTCAACCCCAAACGATTATACACCATTGACAGCGTCAACTTCTATAGTGCAGACCCAAAGATTCAACGTATCCTGAATGACTCGGAAGAAGATTCTTATCTCAAAACCGGGCAACCTGTCAGCGAGTCGCTCTATAATCGTGAGGTCAATCGTATTATCTCTACCTTAAGAAATCTTGGTTTTGCTTACTTTGATAAAAACTACGTGGCTGATCTGACCGCAGATAGCACAGGAACCAAAGTAGATATCGACCTCAATGTTTTGAATCCGAGAAACGAAAAAGAACATAAAATTTATACCGTAGGTAAGGTCACCGTTAATCCAAATTATAACCCTACTGAGCTACAAATTAATAAGCGGGATAGCATCGTGGACGGGGTTACGTTTTTAGTAGATGACAAAGGAACCGTCGTAAAAATCAAAAACATCCTTCGGGAAATCTACCTGAAAGAAGGAGATCTTTATCAAGAGGATAATTTCGTCAGAACCAATCAACAGCTTGGGCGTCTAGATATTTATAAATTTATTTCCATCAAATCTACTGCTGACACCATCGGTGGAAACAACCGCATTAATTTCGAAATCCGTCTTACCCCTAAAAAACGAATGGTGATTGGTGGAGATATTGAGCTCAACAACTCCAACTATACCGGCCAAAACAGTAATACGACTCTTTTAGGAACAGCTCTTAATCTTAACTTCCAGAATAGAAATTTCCGAAACCGAGCTTCTACCTTTCAACTCCGTGGAAATAGTGGTATCGAATTAGACTTCGGAAACCCGGATGATATTTTGTTCTCTCTGGATTTATTACTGCAGGCTGATTTGGATATTCCGGAGTTTAGAGAATTCCCTAAAGTGCATAGCTTTTTAAATTGGGCTGGATTCATTAACGATGGTTTTTATCAGACAGCAAAGGAAAAAGGGCAAACTCGATTTAGTGTAGGTTATAATCGATTATTACTCTTTAACTTCTACAGTTATCATAGTTTCAACATGTATTATGGATTCGATGTACAAGCTAGTAAAGCCAAAAGAGTAATCTGGAATCAGGCTGGTGTAAATTACTTAGCGCCACAATTTGAAGCGCGATTCGAAGAGATCCGGGATAGTAATTTATTTATCAAAAACAGTTTTACCGAGCAGCTCTTCACCGGTTTCCTTTTCCGGGATTTAAAATATACCTATACTGGTCAGTCCAATATCTTTGGCGCTTCCTGGAAGTTTATCGGCGACTTTGAGCAATCGGGTACAGAAGTACTATTTGCTAATTACCTTTATAATGGTTTTAATCTCGATAACGAACTCAAATTGTTTAACGATATTGAGTTTTCACAATATGCCCGATTGAATCTTGACCTACGATTCTATCGCGCTATGCGGCGCAACACTACCCTAGCCTTACGGTTTGCTACAGGTATAGCCAGACCTTTTGGGTTCTCTGACGAAGTGCCTTACGTCAAACAGTTTTATGCCGGCGGACCATTTGGTAATCGTGCCTGGAGAATCAGAGAGCTTGGCCCCGGAGGATATCAAGACCCGAACATTAATGATGACAGTCAAATCTTTTACCAGGCAGGTGATTTAAAAGTTGAATTTAATGCGGAGTATCGTTTTGATATTATCGGTCGAGTAAAAGGTGCTTTATTCGTAGATGGAGGAAATGTCTGGACGGTTGAAGAAGATCCTGATCGACCAGGTTCACAATTTCTATTAAGTGCTAAGAGTGGTGTACCGAACACTGCAGCATTCTGGCGACAATTTGGTGTAGGCGCTGGAATTGGATTCCGCTTTGATTTTTCTTATTTCATCATTGGTCTTGATCTGGGGGTAAAAGTTCGTAATCCTTATCGGGATGATGATGGAGACTATTGGTTATTTAAGAATTACAGCAATTTTGGATTCAGTGATATCAATCCTAACCTAATGATCGGGTTCCCATTCTAGCCTAAGCTTGCTAAGCAAACATAGTCCTGCGGCCATACTTACTACAGATCGGACAGGCAACTGGATCATGTCCACGTGCCGGGCAATATTCTCTGCCAAAGAAAATAATTTGTAAGTGTAGCTTGTTCCAGGATTCCCGAGGAAATAATCGCTTAAGATCTTTCTCCGTTTTCTCGACATTCTTTCCGTTACTGAGTTTCCAGCGATAAGCCAAGCGATGAATATGAGTATCTACCGGAAATGCCGGAACACCAAATGCCTGAGACATTACCACCGATGCTGTCTTATGTCCAACTCCCGGTAATGCTTCCAATGCTTCAAAACTCTGAGGCACAACTCCATCATGCTTATCCAGGATAATTTGTGAAAGATCATAGATCGCTTTTGACTTACGTGGTGAGAGACCGCATGGTCGGATAATTGCCTTGATCTCCTCCACCTCCAACTGGATCATATCCTGCGGAGTATCCGCTTTTTCAAAAAGAAAAGGCGTTACTTTATTGACCCGCTCATCGGTACATTGTGCAGACAGCAATACCGCAACCAACAAGGTATAAGGATCTTTATGATCAAGCGGAATGGGTGTTGTCGGATAATACTCATCCAACATCTGTGCAATATCGTTGGCTATTTCTTGTTTGGTCATGCTTACTAAGTTCTAATTCAAGCCCGTTAAAAATGTCATCGTATCCACACCATCCGCATAATCCATTAAAGTGGGCTGCTGAGCCTTTCCAAATGGAAAAGTATCAAGCCCCTCAATCGGCCGGCTTACGATGCACTGAATATCATCCTCGTGGGCGGCCAGTTTTGATCGGAGGTCGTCAGCATCAGCGAATAATTCAAAATGTAATTGCGCAATCCTCGACTGCAAGGAGTTATCCTCTGTGATCAAAATACAACCATTGGAATAATGCTTAATGCTGTTCATGATCAACAGCGTATAATTATAATCAAAGTTGTTTTTATACTTATTGTGCAAAACAATCTCCCGATACTCATGCAAAGCTTCCAGCAAGGGATCAAAATTATAATTCGCTGGTATATAAAGCTTTGAAACGTTCCTGCACCCTAAACCAAAATATTGAAAAATATCTTGTCCCAGTGCTTTTAATTCTGCTTCACTCTCCTCCCCGGTCAACACGGCTACGCCGTTGCGATTCTTGCGAATGATATTCGGATACTTCCCAAAGTAGGTCTCAAAATACCGAGCTGTATTATTACTGCCCGTTGCAATGACCGCTTCAAAATCAGCCAGCTTTGGGGTCAGCTCAAAATATGCTTTTGTCCGCTCATCAATTTCCTCAAGCTTCGCTAATAAATGCGGCAGTAAAAATTTATCCTTTTCTGATAGTTTGATTTTCGCTTTGTGTCCTGCTACAAAAACCGCAAGTACATCATGAAATCCAACCAAAGGAATATTGCCAGCGAGTATCAAACCGATCGTTTTCTGATTGCCGTTCGGGTTAATACGATAAGCATCTGCCCATGCAATTAGTTTTTCACGGTTCAAAAATTCCGTTCGGATCGCATGAAGGGACAAACGAACATTCTCAACAACAAACCACTTATTGGTAATATAAGATTGTTGAATTATCGCATCTAATACTTCACTTCCAGCTTCCAGGTAATTCCCGAGTTGGACGAGTGCATCAATTCTTTCCGATAATTTCATGGTAAATTTTTATGAGTTCAGCAGAACCAATCTGCTGCATTCTGGCAATATTATTAGTAGGGATAACATTGATGCCCGGGTAATTTTCAATCGCATCACTCACACTATCCACTCGCAATAAATGGATCATAGGAAATGGAGAACGATTGGTGAAATTCTCCGGAGCTTCATATTCTGTTCCTGCAAATTGGTAGTCGGGATGAAAACTTGCAAGTTGTACCGATTCCATCAGTTCAAGCTCTTCAAACATATCGTCCAAATCTCCGATAAGATCAAGGTAGGATTCGAAAGTAAGACCAAAGTGTGGATGTATGATTAAAGTCGTCTCCAGTTCAGCCGCAGGTTTTGTCTGTAATTGGCGAACCTCTGCCAAGATTAATGCCAGGAGTGTTTTTGCATCTTGCCCGTCAAAAACTACGTACCGAATACGATCCTCCCGAAAGGGTTTAGTCGCAAATGGACAAAGGTGATACCGCATTACAAATTGCTCTATCCAGGCTTTTGTTTTTGTTATTTGCTCTGACATATTATTCTTATACCTTATCTCGAAATTCTTTTCTGCTTCCCAAATATTTCCGCCATTTATCAAGTACTGTTTTAAAATCTTCGGGCAGCTCTGCTTCAAAGCTCATATTTTCGCCTGTGGTAGGATGAACAAAACCCAGCGACTGAGCATGAAGTGCCTGCCTTGGCATTATATCAAACAGGTTCTCAACGAACTTTTTATATTTGGTAAATACGGTTCCCTTAACTACGCGTCGACCACCATAACGCTCATCACTAAAAAGTGGATGCCCCAGATGTTTGAAGTGTACTCTGATTTGATGTGTACGTCCTGTTTCCAGGCGGCATTCTACCAAGGTTACATAGTAAAGTCTTTGCAAAACTTTGTAATGTGTAATGGCATGCTTACCTCCATCGTCCTCATCATATACCGACCGTAGAATTGGATTTCGTGGGTCACGACCTATGTTCGCCTCGATAGTTCCTTCGTCCTCCTCCAAATCTCCCCAGACTAAAGCAATATATTTTCGCTCTGTGGTATGCTTAAAAAACTGCTTAGCCAGATGACTCATCGTGTCATCATTTTTAGCAATGACCAATAGTCCGGAGGTATCTTTGTCAATGCGATGTACCAATCCCGGTCGATCAGAAAAATTTCCCTCCTTTACCGGGAGTTCGTCATTCTGGAAGTAATGTACCAGCCCGTTGACTAAAGTCCCGTCGGGGGTACCCACACCGGGGTGAACGGTTAATCCGGGAGGCTTATGTACAATCATTAAATCATCATCTTCGTATCGGATGTCCAGAGGAATATCCTGAGGAAGAACAGGCTCATCAGTGCGTGGTGCCCGTGGTAAAGTCATTTTAATGACCATGCCTGGTTTGACCTTGAAATTAGATTTAATCGTTTTGCCATCTACAAGTATGGCTCCCTCTTTTATTGCATTTTGGATGCGATTACGAGAGGCTTTCTCCAATTTATTCAATACGAATTTATCGATCCTGACGGGTGTCTGCCCCGGATCAACAATAATCTCAATTTGTTCTTGAAATTGGTTTTCGCTTTCGGATGGATTTTTCTCATTCATAATCGCATGTTTCATGCTTCCTAATAGAATGCAAAAGTAACAAACTAAAACCAAAGCCGTGTATATCTATTGCTTTGCTAAAACAAAAAGGAAACACCAATTTGGGGAAGCAATAGATTAGTAGCTGAATTTCTTTCTTCAAAAGCATCAATCGGATCAATCACCTGTACGCTGGGATCCTCACTACGGACCAGATAGTCAGCAGCTTCACCAATTAAATAGGCACATTTTATATCCAGCAGTATATAAACTTCCTCATGGCCACCGATGATGATTTGAGTTCCTATGGCTCCTCCATAACTGAAAGCCCAGTCTCCCTGCTCAATATAACTTTCAATCGTGCTGTCATCTCCGGCATCCAAATCTTCCAGCGTAGTTCGAGTAAATAAATTTTTAAACCCAAACATTCCATCAAAATATGGTTGAACCGGAAAATTAACGGGTGGCAAGACCCTAACGACGCCATTACCAACAAAAATATTATTCCTGGTCGCTAAACGAGCGTTAACCTCAAAGCCATCGATTATCAAGAATTGTTCTCTACTTTCTGAATCGTAAATAGAGATGCCTCCCTGGAAACCCATAAAAACTGGTAAATCTGCTTTGGGATTCGTTCGAAATAAAATATGACCTCCGGCTCCAAAAGCAACCTGATTAAGGTTGGACCAGAAATCTCCGAGTGGGACGCCTACTCCTAAATCAATACCAATACTGAACTTTGGAATGAACACTTCTTCCTCTGAAAGGTTATTTTCTTGAGCAAAAGTGAAATTAGATAAGGTCAAACATACTAAAAGAGAAAAAAATATAGTTTTCATGCCATCTTATTTTATGCTATGCTAATCTTACCAAAATGGTTGCCTGGCGGTTTCTAAAAATTCAGGCTTAAGACGTTTCCCGTCATTTTGTTTAAATAATTCGATAAATATAGCTCCATTCGTTAAACAAAACGCAGCTAAACAAGTTCTTAGTTCGTATCTATTCTGCCGACTACCACGGCATTATAATATAATCATTTATTCAAAAACCTTAAAATTATTATTGTGATGAAGCTTTTGAAATTAAGTTGGATATTCTTTTTAGCATTACCATTGTTCATTACCTCTTGTGGTGACGATGACGACACTACTGATCCAGAGCCACAGAGCATCGTTGAGATTGCAAGTGGAGATGAGCAATTTAGTGATTTAGTAACAGCACTTGATCGTGCAGGTTTAGTAAGTACTTTAGAAGGCACTGGTCCTTTCACTGTATTTGCTCCTACTAATGCAGCTTTCGCAGCTGCAGGTATCGACGTCAATACTATAGATGTAGCGACTTTAACGGATGTTTTATTGTACCACGTTTTAAGTGGAGCAAGTGTAGCTTCCACTGATCTAGCAGAAGGACAAACTTATGCGCAAACTGCGGCAGCAGCTGGTCCTGACGGTACTCAGCTTTCTATTCTAATTGAAAGAACTGGAAGTGCAGTAAAAGTTAATAACCTTGCTGATGTAACTTCTGCTGATGTTGATGCAACTAATGGTGTAATCCATGTAATTAACAATGTATTATTACCACTTGATGTTGTTGGTCACGCTTCAGCGAACAGCAACTTTACTACTTTAGTTGGTGCACTGGGAACTGCTTCTGGAGATTTAGTTACTACTCTACAGACTGATGGTCCTTTTACGGTATTTGCGCCATTAAACAGTGCATTTGCTGACATCCAGTCAACTGTAGATGGTTTAGATGCTGACCAGTTATCTAAAGTATTATTATACCACGTTGCAGCAGGTAATGTAACTTCAAGTATGGTGACAGACGGTATGACCGTAACTAGCTTGAATAACGATCTAACATTCACTTTGAATGTAGCAGATGGTGAAGTTACTATAACGGACCTTGGTGGAAATGTATCAACAGTAGTACTGACGGATGTACAAGGTACCAATGGTGTGATCCACGTAATCAACAAAGTGATTTTACCAGATAACCTATAAAAAGAACTTGACCTTCTTCAGGTCACCTTTTAGTAATAGTGAAAAAATAGGAAGCGGCTATCGATTAATTTCGATAGCCGCTTTTATTTTTAGTTTAGATATTGGTTCCAATAATCTAAAAAGAATACATCCACTAGGAGTACGAACAAACTTGTTAATTCTTTACTTCTCCTTCATTAATCCCGACTAAGTCCAGGAAGAAAGCATATTCTAATGCTGTTTCTTTGAATCTTGCAAATCGTCCGGAAGCACCTCCGTGTCCGGCTTCCATATTGGTATGAAGTAATAAGCTATTATTATCCGTTTTTAATTCTCTCAACTTTGCTACCCATTTTGCAGGTTCCCAGTATTGTACCTGCGAATCATGGTATCCGGTAGTGACTAGCATGTTAGGATAATCCTTAGCTTCTACATTATCATAGGGTGAGTAGGTTTTGATATACTCATAATACTCTTTATCCTTTGGATTTCCCCATTCGTCAAACTCTCCGGTCGTTAGCGGAATTGTTTCGTCTAACATCGTTGTAATTACATCAACAAAAGGTACTGCTGCTACTACACCACGCCACATAGAAGGCTCCATATTTACTACGGCTCCCATTAAAAGGCCTCCGGCAGATCCTCCCATTGCAAATAATTTTTCCTCTGAGGCGTATCCTTCTTTGACTAAATACTTTCCACAATCAATGAAATCGGTAAAGGTATTTTTCTTGTTCAATAATTTACCATCTTCGTACCAGTGGCGACCCATTTCTTCTCCCCCTCTGATATGAGCTATCGCATACACGAATCCACGGTCGAGTAAACTTAATCGGACTGAACTAAAGTACGGATCCATACTATTACCATAAGAACCATAACCATATAATAATAATGGCGAGGTACCATCTAGCTTTGTCCCTTTACGGTAAACGATAGAAACAGGCACTTCTACCCCATCTCGGGCTTTGACGAATTTTCGTTCTGACTTATAATTCGCGGAATCAAAATCACCGACTACTTCCGTTTGTTTGAGTAATTCAAATTTTCGGTCTACCATGTCATAGTCAAAAGTAGAATTTGGCGTAGTCATCGAAGTATATCCCAGGCGAAGTACTTTGGTATCAAATTCTGGATTAACAGATGTATATGCCAGGTACGCTTCATCCTTGAATTCAATATAATGCTCCTCTCCTTCCCAAGGACGTACACGGATATTTGTAATTCCGGCTTTACGCTCAGAAAGGACAAGGTAATCTTTGAAGATATCCATTCCTTCTAAGAGAACGTCATCTCTGTTACCTATCACTTCTTTCCAGTTATCCTTGCTGGTTGCAGTCTCTGAAGTTTCCATTAAACGGAAATTCTTAGCATCCATATTCGTCCGGATATAAAACTTATCGCCGTAGTGAGCGATTCCATACTCCAGATTGCGTTCACGAGGTTGGAAAACTGTAAACTCCCCATTTGGATTATCAGCATTTAGAATGCGGTACTCACTGGATAAGGTCTGGTAAGAACCGATTACGATATATTTATCTGACTTCGTTTTATAAACGAAAGTTCCGAAAGTCTCATCTGCTTCATGAAAGATCTCAACATCCTTCGCTGCATCGGTCCCAAGTGTATGACGGAAGATTTTGTAAGATCGTAAGGATTCGTCTTTTACAGAATAGAAAAGGGTTTTGTTATCATTTGCCCAAACCGCTCTACCAGTTGTATTAGGGATGATATCCTCCAGCATCTCGCCAGTCTCAAGGTTTTTGAATTTAATCGTATAAATCCGACGGCTTAAGGTATCTTCCCCATAGGAAAGGATTTTATTATTCGGACTAACACTTAAGCCTCCAGCAGCAAAGTAAGAAAATCCTTCAGCAAGCTCGTTGACATTGAGCATGATCTCCTCATTGGCTTCGAGGTTCTCTTTTTTACGGCTATAGATTGGGTACTCTCCTCCTTCTTCGTAACGCGTGATGTAGTAATAGCCATTGTCTTTATACGGTACAGAGCTGTCATCTTTTTTGAAGCGGCTAACAATCTCATCGTATAACTTTTCCTGAAAAGCCTCCGTATGCTTCAATTTTGTTTTTGTATAGTCATTTTCCGCATTTAGGTAAGCGACTACCTCTTTGGTTTGATCATCGGATTCTTTGGCATTTTTTTGCTCATCACTGAGCTTCATCCAATAATAATTATCAATTCGAGTATCGTCATGGATACTCAATTCTTTAGCTTCCATACGAGGCTTAGGCGCCTCTGCTTTTACGTCATTAATACTTACCATATTAGTAGTTGATGTGTTGTTGTTGTTTTCGGATTGGCAACTGTATAAAAATACACCTGCAAATAAACATAGTTTAAACTTGGAAAGGAAATTCATAATTATTGTTTTTTGCAAAATGAAACAAAAGCTGGTTTTGGATGAACCGGCAAAATGTTTTGATCTATTCTCACCATAAAAGTAGTATAAGTCTTAGGGAATTATAAATGCCAGGGGAATTTTTCGGCGAACGTTGCGCTGCTGCCGATGGACAATGGCAGCAGAAGTAGCATCAGCGAATAATAAAAAGTAAGTCAGCAGGCATAAAACCTTGGTTTTGTGCAATAAAAGTGTTGGAGTGTCAAGTTTCCAATTACAGAATAGGTAAAAAATAAATATTAGAATAATTGGAAATATCTCTTTTTTTGAGCCATTTTCGAGGAAATACCTTATCATTGTTCGTTTATGCAGCTCGGCACCTCATACAGACAAATACTATCGATTTCTACCCCCATCATGCTAGGAAGTGCGGTACAAAATATTATCGCACTAAGTGATAGTGTCTTCCTGTACCACTTATCGGAAGTTGATTTTGCGGCAATCGGTTTTGTTGGTGTATTTTACCTGATTGTAGCAGCTATTGGTTTTGGATTTTCGAAAGGTGGACAAATCATGATTGCCCGTCGATCAGGAGAACAAAACTATACGGAGGTAGGTCGAACCTTTTGGGCAATGCTCTATTTTGAGTTTGCGCTGGCCGTTGTAATGTTCTTCTTTATGCAATACGGGGCTTATTACTTCTTTTCCCTGTTTGTAAACTCCGATATCATCTTTTATAAAAGTCTGGCCTATCTAGATTATCGTTCCTGGGGCGTATTTTTCTCTTATGTCGGGGTGGCAATCATTGCATTATATACCGGTGTTGCCCGGACGATGTTTATCGTAGTAGATACGATTATCCTTGCAGTGGTGAACATTGCGCTGAATTATGGGCTAATATTCGGGCATTGGGGTTTGCCGGAAATGGGAATCGCAGGAGCCGGTCTGGCCAGTACTATTGCAGAAGTGATCGCATTTATAGCATTTGTAACCTATATGCTATTCGATAAGAATACAAAACTCTATCAGCTCTTTAAATTTCCTAAGATTGACCTCCCTTTGATTAAAGCCCAGTTGGGCATTGCCACGCCAATTGTTGCACAAGCCGTAGTTGGTCTGGGGAGTTGGTTTGTATTTTTTGGGATCGTTGAAAATCTCGGCGAGCGTCAGTTGGCTATCACCAATCTGGTCAGAATGGTTTACCTCGTCCTGTCTATACCGTGCTGGGGATTCTCCTCTGGTATTAATACTATGGTCAGTAATTTTATTGGTGCAAGACGGAAGGATGCGGTCATTCCTATTATTTGGAAGACGTCCAAACTCTGCTTTTTCATTACGATGATATTGACGCTACCTGTGGTCTTATTCCCAGAGTTTTTATTATATCCTTTATTAGGTGGAGAAGATATGTCCCTGATCATGGACGCAAAACCAACTTTAATGATTCTGCTTATAATCCTGGCCTTCTTCTCGATTGGCGGCGTTTACTTTAACGGTATGGCCGGTACAGGTGCAACGGCGGTTGGGCTAAAGATGCAAGCGATCTGCGCAGTCTTCTATCTGGTTTATATTTATTATATCGTAGAGTTCACGAATGGTGGGCTCGTTTGGGCCTGGGCTTCCGAAATATTTTACTGGGGGATTATGCTAGGATGGACAGTGTGGTATATGCGGTCCAATGAATGGCATAAACTGAAGGTGTAGAATACATGAGTCATGGGTCATAAGTCATAAGTCATGGAACCTAGGCTCTATGACTTATGACTAATGACCTATGGTCACGCAAGCTTCGCTACCGCTTCTTTAATCCGGCGAATTGCTTCAATTAATAACTCTTCAGAAGCTGCATAGCTGAGTCGGAAACAATTATCTGCTCCGAATGCTCCTCCACCAACAACTGCTACATGCGCATTCAATAATAAATATTGAGCAAAGTCGCTTGAGTTATTAATAGTTACCTCACCGTCAGATTTACCGAAGTAAGCGCTAATATCAGGGAATACATAAAAAGCACCTTGAGGGTTATTTACACCAAACCCAGGGATTTCTCGTAATTTCTCAATTACAATGTCTCTTCTTTTTTGGAAGGCATCTCTCATTGCCCAGGTAGGTGCAAGGTCGGAATTCAAAGCGTGCGCAGCAGCTTTTTGTCCAAAAGCGGTTGCACCAGAAGTGAATTGTCCCTGAATCTTAGCACAGGCCTTTGCGATTTGGAGCGGTGCGCCCATATAACCTAAGCGCCAGCCCGTCATAGAGAATCCTTTTGCAAAACCATTTACGGTAATCGTACGATCTTTTACATTTTCGAAAGAACCAATACTTACGTGTTTTCCAACGAAGTTGATGTATTCGTAAATCTCATCAGAGATAATATAAAGATCCTCATGCTCCGCAACGATATCAGCAATCGCTTTGAGTTCTTCATGGCTATAAACAGACCCTGTTGGATTACAAGGAGAGGAGAATAAGACAAATTTAGTTTTCGGAGTAATTGCCGCTCGTAAATCGTCTGGGTTAATTTTATAATCATTCTCAATACCTGCGGACACGATCACCGGCGTACCGCCTCCCAAACGTACAATCTCGTAATAAGACACCCAGTAAGGTCCAAGGATGATAGCTTCGTCTCCTTCATTCAATAAAGACATGGCGAGGTTAGCAATACACTGCTTTGCGCCATTGGATACTACGATATTCGCAGGTGTGAAATCCAGGTTATTATCTCGTTTAAACTTATCAACGATTGCCTGACGTAATTCTGGTAAACCCGGTACCGGAGTGTACTTGGTAAAGCCATCTTTTAGCGCCTGAGCTGCTGCTTCTTTAATATGGTCAGGTGTATCAAAATCAGGTTCTCCCAAACTAAGGCTAATCACATCGTGTCCTTTTTCTTTAAGGTCACGAGCCATTTGTGCCATGGCGATTGTAGCAGATTCCTGCATATTAAGAATACGATCCGCAAGGATAGACTTTGTAACTGTTGACATGCTAAACGTTTAATTAAAGGTTTGAAATTTAAATTACCAGGTCTAATTTGGATAAGAGCATTAATCAAGACCAACAGGAGCGCAATAAAAATTGTTCCGTATACCCTCAATTTCTAAAACTTTCAAAAAAGTACTCGAAAACCGTCAAATTGAATCGCTCGTAATGGTTTTTGAACAACGGGCACAAAGGTAATTCATTTAAAAATTACATGCACAAAAGTGTTGTCAATTTATTCATTTTTACTGGAGATCATCCAAAGATTTACCTAAGGCTTTGCTTTGGAGCCAATCGCGTATGCCTTTTACTTCCCATTTCCGACACTATACTGCTAATTAGTAAACGAAAATTCTCAAACCTCTTTGTTTTGAGTAAAACAAATTAGACTATATTTGCGAAGTTTTTTTAATATCCTTAGGCACGAATATATAATTTGACCGATTGATCAATTCCATAAATCAATCCTCCGCTAAAGGAAACAATTGGCCTCGATGAGCAAAAAGCGCAGCAAAAATACTCCATCTTCTACAAAAAAAATCACCAATCATCATTTCAAGGGTTCGCTCTCTTTAGTTATCCCCTGTTATAATGAAAGCAAGCGAATCGGTAATTTACTCAAGGTACTCAAGAGCTTTGATCAACAATGGGAAAATCCTCTTCAGATTATCCTGGTTGATGATGGAAGTTCTGATGATACGGTTTCGCAAATCGAAAACAACTTTGCCGGAGCTTTTGGTGGTAATACGGACTTCCAGTTGATTAAACTGGAACAAAATCAGGGAAAAGGTGGCGCTTTAAAAGCGGGTGTTGCTCAATGCACCAATGATTTTGTACTTACGCTGGATGCAGACATGGCGGCCAAGCCAAGCGAACTAGGGAACTGGCTCAAGCAATTACCTGGTAAAACTTTCCCGGAGGATAAAATCCTTATCGGCTCCCGAGAGCATGAAGATTCAAAAGTAAAGGGTCAGTTATTACGTCGAGTTGCTGGCTTGACTTATAACTTTATCATCCAATTATTTACGAATCTTCATATTACAGATACGCAGTGTGGGTTTAAACTTTACCCCCGTACGGTTGCACAAAATCTTTTCGGCCAGCTCAAAACCAATGGCTGGGCACATGATATCGAATTACTTAATCAGGCCAAGCTGGAGGATACACCAATTGAAACTATGCCGGTTAAGTGGACTCATCAAGAGGATTCTAAAATCAACCTGTTTTCTGATAGTATCAAAATGCTGTTTTCTACTATTGGCATTTCTCTTCGACAAAACTTCAATTGGTTTGTCACGCAGCCCATCAAGGACCTGAGTAAGGGTTTACCAAAGCAGGGAGAACCTAGTTATTATCGGCTACTCTTTATTATCGCTACTGTCCTTCTTCTATTTCTGATGCCATCACTAAGTTTCGATTATGGGATAACCGGTGATGAACATGTACAAAAAAGATACGGCGAGCTAATCCTCAAACACTTTGAATCCGATGGTACCTTTACGGATAAGAATGGGGATAATGCCCTGAATTATAAAAACTTATATTACTACGGTGGCCTGTTCGACTATACCGCAGCCTGGCTTAATGAACACGTTGGTGGAATGGATGTCTTTGACATGCGCCACCTGCTAAACGCCTTTGTTGGATTTCTAATGATCCTTTTTACAGGACTCTTGGCACGGGAAATTTCCTCTAGCTGGCGAGTCGCATTTTTTGCCTTACTCTTTATTGCGCTTTCTCCGAGGTTGTTTGGCCACAGTATGAACAATCCAAAAGATATACCCTTTGCCGCAGCTTATGTTTTCACACTTTTACACCTAACACGATTTTTAAAACAATTGCCCAATCCCGGGAGCAAGACGATCATCATGCTCATTCTTGGGATTGCGGCAGCGATCAATGTGCGGGTTGGTGGTATTATCTTAATTGCCTATTTCGGTTTATTTACCGGAATGATGTATTTAATCAAGCCAGAACTTCGAGCACAACTGTCAAATGTAAAGGCATTGGGTAGAATTGTAGGGATTGGTTTACTGGTCGTCGTACTCTCCTATTTTGGAGGGATGATGTACTGGCCTTATGCGCTGGAAGCACCTCTGAGTAATCCGTTTAAGGCGCTTAGTGAAATGTCAAATTTCTCGACCAGTATCCGGATGCTTTATGAAGGAGACCACCTGTGGTCGGATGAATTACCCTGGTATTATATCCCTAAGTATATTGCTATCGCCTCTCCTATTTTCATACTGATTGGAGCCGTAGCTTTTCTGGTTTTCTATGGTCTTAAGTTTAAAAAGATCAATCCCTGGCCTTTATTTTTTATTGGCTTTACAGTAGTCTTTCCTATCGCTTATGCGATCTATAAAGAATCTTCGCTTTACGATGGTATGCGGCATTTTCTGTTTGTCTATCCGATGATTGTAGCATTGGCAGCATGGGGATGGAACCAGCTGGTGGAGCTCCCCAAAATGCGCTGGATTGCTACTGGTGCACTAGCACTACTATTATTACTTCCAGGTTATTGGATGGTCAAGAATCACCCTTACCAATACGTTTACTTCAATGAACTTGCCGGAGGAACGGATAATGCCTATGCTCGCTATGAAACGGATTACTGGATGACTTCCGTTAAGCAGATGTGTGAATGGCTGGCCGCAAATGATGAAAAGTTACAGCGTGGCGAAGAAGTCATAATCCATACAAATTGCTCCAGCCCGGCCGGACATTATATGAAAGCCCTGGCGCCAAGTGCAAAAGTGATTTATACTCGCTATAATGATCGGCACAAGAAAAAAGGAGATTACTGGATGTTTATCTCTCGCTTTGTCAATAAAGAGTTGATGGCAAGAGATGCCTGGCCTCCTGCGGAAACCGTTTATACTGAGGATGCGGATGGAATCATCCTTGGTGCCATTAGCAAAAGAAATACATATAATGGATTTGAAGGAGCGGAAGCAGAAAAAGGAAAAGACTTTGCGAAAGCAGAAGGAGAATACAAGCAAGCGGTCCAACAAAACCCAAAGGATGAAGCTGCCTGGCTTGGACTTGCCATGTCTCAGATACAATTAAGAAAATTCGCTGATGCTAAAGCGTCCATTGATCAATTACTTGGGTTATCTGGCACATATGTCAACGGGCTATACGCCCTTGCCCTCTATTACATCAATACCGGAGACACTGCCAAGGCAAAGGAGACCTTGGAGAAAATAACTACCGTAAACTATAAATTTAACGCCAGTTATTTTTACCTGGCTTCTATCTATGGTCAGGAAGGTCAATTAGATAAAGCCTTAAATGCGGTAGAGCTTTATGATCAAAATAATGGACGAGCAGTTCAGATCTATGACATCGGCATCCAAACGGCGCAACAACTCGGAAACAGTGCCGTTCAATTGTACCTGCAATCGAAAAAAGCCTACTTCCAGAGCGACGGACAAAATGCCTTAAATTATTTGGCGCAGTCTTTACGTATTAATCCGGATTACAAACCGGCAGTAGATTTCGATCGCCAACTACAAGAATTAATTGCAAAACAAAGTCAACAATAAGGAATAGTCAAATACTTCTAGATATGGATTTAAAGGAATTGGAAAGCGGTGTTGATCCTTCAACAAATTGGTACTATCAATCCAAGAAAGTGCCTTTGTTCCGGTATTTTGAACAGATTGTAAAAGAACAAGGAAAGAAATTGACAGTGATCGATTTTGGTTCAGGTTCCGGATTTTTCGCTTATGAATTATTCGAAGCTTATCCTCAACATATCGAAGATGTTCTATTAATCGACATTGGGTATACAGAAGAAGAAATGGAGGAGACCAAAAATGCTCCAGTCAAAAAGCTACGCTATATTCCGCATGGGATTAACGATAGCATTGTGGTCATGATGGATGTCCTGGAGCATATCGAAGATGATTATGCTATCATGGAAGATATCAAAAGTCGCCTTGGTGATAATGCACATTTCTTTATTACAGTCCCGGCATTTATGAGTGTCTGGTCGAGTCATGATGTTTATCTGGGACACTATCGACGCTATACCATCCCAATGGTCAAAAAGCTACTGAGTGGTACAAAGTGTCAGATTGATCAGCAATACTATATTTATGGTTCTATATTTCCCTTGGTTTGGTTGGTTCGTCGCTTAAAGAAGAACGAGGAGAATATGACACAGCCGGAATCCTCAGATATGAAACCACTCCCCGGCCCTATCAATGCAATTCTTAAAGCATACAATAGTTTTGAGATGAACTTCCGGAAAGCAAATAAGTTGTTTGGTTTAACCTGCGTGGCCGAAGGCCGACTGAAGTAAATTGCAAAAGGATGTTTAATAGTTTGCAAGATCAGCGAATCATAAATATTTGACTTCTGACTATTAAAAATGAAAGAGCTATGCTGTAAACAGGATAGCTCTTTCGGTTTGTACAAAGTATATCGGAAAACAGCTTATTGTCAATACTTTTCCTTCAGGATCAATACCGGCACCTCACTGTGAAACACTTCTTTTGAGGTAACACTGGTATGGAACAAGCGATCCCAGAAACTGCGCTTACGTCTGATCATCGTCAATACATCAATGCCTTCACTTTTGACGAATTGATCAATGACTTTTACAATATCTGTCTCATCCGCATAGTGTTCATGAAAACTAAATTCCACATCATGTAAATAATGATCAATCCTCGGATCAACGTGCTCCATCACAAAGCCTTTGTTATAATGAAAAACCTCAAGCTTTGCATCGAAGGCTGCTACTAAATCTTTGACCGGCTGTACAACAGCCTGAGAAGACAACTCTTGTTCATCTAAGGTCAAGGCGAATTTGACAGGCGTAAAAGTGTGTGTCTCAGGAGGAATAACCAATACTGGACACTCTGCAGAGTTAATCACTCCCTGAGCAACTGAACCAATAAATATTTCTTTCAAACCACTTGCTCCCTGCGTCCCCATGATGATTAAATCTGCTTTACAATCTTTCGCATAATCGCAAATGCCATTCACTGTTTCACCTCGAATAATGCCGTATTGAATATTCGCATCATTATCCAAAGCATCTTGCTTTTCGTCAATCAGGTCTTGAAGTTTTCGTTCGGCGACCGTCCGCATCATATTACGAACGTCGGTATAAATTGAAGTAGCAGCCGCATCATCAATTCCGTTTATAAGTTGAATTGCACTTCCAAATCTATTTGCTATTTGAATGGCATAATCCAGCGCTTGAACTGAAGCGGTAGAAAAATCTATGGGAACAACTATAATTTTCATGATAGTGGATTTAAAAGATGAGCAAGATCAATTAGACTACCTTGGTAGTCTTCTTTCGTAAATTGGTTTTCATTGGCAATACCTTCGCATTTTTAGTTTCAGTCTTATTACCAAAACTAATCCCCAGGATAGCACTTAAAAACACAGGCAATGCTAAGAATGCAAGCCAGTATACCTGACCCAGTACACCAAGGATTACCAGGAACATCATGAGGAAATATCGTTTGAGAACAGTTTGCCAGTTTAGGTTTAAAAAACTTATCGTCATCATAATTGAAAATTTTATGGATTATCAAATTGTATGACACAAATCTATGAGCAAATGGAAAGGTTTAAAATGACAGTCGTCAATAAGCAAAGTGATTTTTATCACTAAATAATCCTAAAAGTGAAATAAGCCGGAGGGTATTAATGTCAGAATACAGCAAAAATTAAAAATTGCAAAACTCTATTTTTACTTAATTAAATAAGGACTACCAGCTAAAAATTTCTTTTTATAAGCCCAAAAAGCGAATTTTCACAAAATAATATTTCGAATTAGATGAATTTATAATGTTATACACCCAAATTATATTCTTATCCCGTAATTTAACACTCAGAGATTTGGATATCCTAGATTTCTCTATATCTTGGCGGTCGTGATCCCTGAAGCATGTCGATTTAGAACACCTTTAAATCTTTTCAACATGAAGCAGAATAATCAAAAATTATTAGACGTATTTAAAAAACGCCTACGCATCAAAAAATCTATTAAGTCTGTAAAACAGGCTAAAAACTTTGAAGGAAGATTTATCAAAGATGCTGTTGCTTAAGGCTTATTGGGAATGAAAAAAATTAAAAAAAGCTTGATGAGGTGTTCGTCAAGCTTTTTTGTTTGTAACCCTCCTCCTCTCTTCTATCTCTTTTCCCTTATTTTAATTAAATTTGATAACCCACAAGAGCACACTCTCTACACTTCGCTTAGCTGAAATTCTGGCATTATGAAATTTAAAAAATGGTGGCTAATCCCAATAGCCCTGATTGTTATCTATTTGTTAGGGCCAAAAGTCAAATTTGATCCTTTTGACCCCAAAATCGAAGCTTCTGACCTTAGCCTCTATGACCTTGAGGATTATTTGCTACAACAAAACAAACAAGTGGTCAACCTCAAACCCAATAATCAATCTCGTATCCTTTGGGCCGATTCCATTCGTAAGACAACATATAGCGTGGTCTATCTGCATGGTTTTTCTGCCAGCCCAATGGAAGGTGATCCTGTGCATCGGGAATTTGCGCAACGCTACGGCGCCAATCTTTACATCCCCCGGCTGGCAGGGCATGGGATTCAGGATGAAAAATCTTTCGAAAACTTAAGCCCCGGCGACCTAATCGAATCTGCTAAAGAAGCCATAGCTATTGGGCAATTACTGGGTGAAAAAGTGATTCTTATGTCCTGCTCTACTGGCTCTACCCTGGCGCTCTATCTAGCCGCTAAAAACCCAGACTTGGTTCATGCTCATTTACTATTTTCGCCAAATATTGACTTATACGCTGGTTCCTCCGCCTTATTAACCATGCCTTGGGGCGAACAACTGACCAATGTCTTAATGGGAGACTCCAGAAGCATTACGAGTATGAAAGGAACCGAAATGGAACAATACTGGACTACAACCTATCATACCAAAGGTATTATCATGCTAAAATATTTGATTGAGCATACCATGACCGAAGATATCCTAAGCAAAGTCAAGCAACCTTATCTACTTGGTTATTACTACAAGGATGACGAAAACTTTGATGATGTCGTAAGTATAGAAGCCATGCAATGGTTTAACGGGATAAGTGCTACAGCTTCGGACAAAAAGAGAATGGTTGCCTTTCCTGATGTCGCCGCTCACGTAATGGTCTCAGCCTTGCAAAGTAAAAATCTGGAACAGGTTCGAAAAGTTACTTTTGAATTTGCGGAGCAAGTATTACAGATGAAAGTCAAAGAGTAACTCTATATCTTTTTTTGTAAAAAAAGACCCTTCAATTTAATTCTTCCTGGTCTCAGGACTTGGCTTTTTGCTGAAATTTGAGTATTTTCGCGATACATTAAGAAAATAAACTATTCATTTAGTATAAAAAATAACCTGGTAGGGCTTAAATGCGCTTCCAGGTTTCGCTTTAAATAAAGTAAAATATCCGAACATGAAGGAACTTGATAAAACCTATATTGATCAGCTGGATGCGATCGCTGAAGAAATTCAAAACTCTGAAGAATTAAAAGTTTACCTCGAAGAAGAAGAGGACGAACAGTATATGGAGATCCGTCAGATCCACGAACCTAAGATTACTAAAATCTATACTGAAGTGGCCAATGATCATCCTTTACAATTACTCGCACTGGAAAAACACCTGATCAATGATAAGTTCGAAGGCTTATTCCTTCCTCGTATTCTTGGCTTCGCAGTACTACGTGGCGTGATTAATGACGACTACAAATACATCCGTCCACAGAGTCACTTTAAGGACATCCTCCTTGCAATCTGTAACTCATCAAACTTCGATTTAATCAAGCAACGGATCGGACAGACCATCCAGATCGGTTTTGCTTTGAGTAGTGATATCTGGATTACGAACCTGATCAATCTGATCTCTAACAAACGTATTCGCTATTTCCTTTCCGGATTAAAAGCACCAAAATTTAGAGATCCTCGTAGTCGGGCTTTAGGTTATGTACGATACAAGAATCAATTCCGTAACGAAAATTATATGAGTACGGAATTCCCCTCTACAGTTGCAGGACTTAAGACTTTGTTCCCTTCTGTACGGAAATTTATGATTTACCGTATCGAACAAAAAAATAGCAATAGCAGCTTTATATCTGAAATCAAAAGCTTCCTTGATAATGAATTATTCCAGAACGCTCCGGAATATGTTGAGCTTCTTGGTTTATATACACACTTTTTCGAGTTAGAAGATGGGGACAAAGATCATTTGAAATCGGTATTTAATGCGACACGAACACGTATCCCCAACTTTGCGGAGCAATGGTGGGATCTGTTAATCGACTTACGTAAAGGAGGGTTGGATATTGACCCATCTGCTGATCGTCAGATCATTTCTGTTTTAGATTCGTCAATTGAGGATCAGTTATCAGCTTATTACAAGCTGGCGGACGAGATTCATAGCAAAGGATACATGAATGAAGAAGCGAGCGAATCCGTTAAAGCATTCTATGGACAGCACGAAGGAATGTCTCCAATCAACAAATGTTTGCGCGCAACAATCTTCGGTTACCTCAAACGCTTTATGAACAATCTGATGCTTGATCAATATAATGAATACTTCGAGTTGTCGAAGATTTTCCCAACCTATATGGATATCTTCTCTAATCAGAAATTCAATCAAAACATCAAGGAGCTTTGCATGGCTTATGTCA
Source organism: Saprospiraceae bacterium (assembly GCA_020631105.1). Taxonomy (GTDB): domain Bacteria; phylum Bacteroidota; class Bacteroidia; order Chitinophagales; family Saprospiraceae; genus JAHDHW01. The sequence continues at coordinate 55,613 of JAHDHW010000015.1, forward strand.
AACGTCTCTTGAAAAAATATACCGACAAACGTGGAAAAGACTATCAGGACATCAAACGTTTTGTCTCTAGTAATTTCTTAGAGCTTGGATTCCTTAAAGAAAAAGAGATCGTAGAATTATTCAAAACTCGCCGTAAAAAGAAACCGGTGAAAAGCTAGAACCGCTAAACTAGCAACAAACAAATAGAAGGCTCTGCGGCTAACGCACCTTCTATTTGTTTCCTTTTATTCGCTGATCTTCCATGCTCTGATCAGCCTCCCGTCTGCCAAACCAAACCAATGACTTGTAATTTACACAAGTCCCACTAACCTAATTTTTCCAAATTACGATGCAGCCTCCTACGGGGCTGAAATAGACTTAAACGTCACTCTGGTTCTACTTAACAGCCTTCAGGGCTATGTATAATACGAGAACGTCGGACCTGCGAATAATAAAAGTCTCCATCGATAAGGACTTCGTAAAAGGTGGCTTATGTAAGCTTACTATTATTTTTTCTCTAAGTATAAGCATAATGAACAATTGACCATGATGATTTTTTTAACTTTAGGAATCTTATAATGTATATCACCTAAACATCACCTATTACCCCTATGCCTCGACTCATTATTATTTCAAATCGACTTCCGGTAACCATTGACAAAAAAGATGGAGAACTCTTTTACTACCCTAGTGCAGGTGGACTGGCGACTGGCCTCAATTCTCTGGACACGGATATGGAAAGAATTTGGATCGGTTGGCCCGGACAGGAAATTTCGGATACTACAGTACAAGACCAGGTAAAAAAAGACCTTAGAGAAGACGGGCTGGTTCCGGTTTTCCTTAGTCAACAGGAAATAGAGTTATACTATGAAGGATTCAGTAATGAAACCATCTGGCCACACTTTCATTACTTCACACAGTATACAACCTATAATGACGATTACTGGGATGCATATCAAAATGTAAATACCAAATTCGCAACTATTGTAAACGAACTGATCAGAGAGGATGATTTTGTTTGGGTACATGATTATCAATTGATGCTTCTCCCCGCGATGATTCGGAAAGCTTTTTCGAAAGTATCAATTGGTTACTTCTTGCATATCCCATTTCCATCCTATGAGATTTTCCGGATACTCCCCTGGCGTGAAGAGTTACTGGAAGGCGTATTAGGGGCAGATCAAATAGGATTTCATACCTTCGATTATATGCGGCACTTCTTAAGTGCGGCTTATCGTATTGGTGGACACGAGCATAGCTTTGGAAAGTTGGCAATCAAAAAACGCATGGTCAATGTTGATGTATTCCCAATGGGAATCGATTACGACAAATATGCCTTCCCCGAAAGAGAAGTAGGAAAAGATAAAGTTGAAGCTCATGTGACTCGCTTACAATCCAAAAAGCGGAAACTTATTATATCGATAGATCGACTGGATTATTCTAAAGGCATTCCTCAAAGGATCAAGTCATTCGAGCAGTTTATTAAAAAATATCCGCAGTATCGAGGAAAAGTAACCTTGATGTTGATCGTAGTTCCTTCCCGAACGAAAGTGGATCAATACGAAAAACTAAAATTAGAAGTCGACACTTTAGTAGGAAGTATTGATGGTCAGTACCGAACATTTGGCTGGTCACCAATCCAATACTTTTACCGCTCTTTTCCTTTTGATGAATTAGCAGCCTTATACAAAGCGGCAGACATCGCTATGATCACTCCATTGCGAGATGGTATGAACCTCGTCGCTAAAGAGTTCATCGCCAGTAAAGAAGAAAGTAAAAAAGGGGTTTTAATCCTCAGTGAAATGGCAGGCGCGGCCAATGAACTTACCGAGGCCTTGATCATTAATCCTCAGGATTCGAATGATATGGTAGAAGCTATTGTGAAGGCAATTGAAATGCCTGAAGAAGAACAGGAAAGACGGCTCGTTAAGATGCAGGAAAAATTAAAACGATATACCGTCAAACATTGGGCTAGTACATTTATGAATGAGCAAATGAATCTTAAATCAGTGAAAGAACGTAACACCACCAACTTGCTAAACGAAGAGAAAAAAACTACTCTCTTAGAAGCTTACCAAAAAGCAGAAAAACGTCTGTTATTCTTAGATTATGATGGAACACTCATGGGCTTCCAGAATGATCCCAAAAAAGTAATTCCGGACGAAAAACTCTTAAACATTCTCGAGGGATTAAAAGCGGACCCTAAAAACAAAGTCGTTATCATCTCCGGAAGAGATCGTCATACACTCGAAGAATGGCTGGGACACCTTGGCCTCGATATGGCCGCAGAACACGGGGTGTGGATCAAACGACGTAACGAATGGAAAACGCCAGACCTTAAGAAAGACTGGAAACCTGATGTAAGACACGTACTGGAAGGCCTGGTCGAACGTACACCGGGATCTTTCATCGAAGAAAAAGAATATTCTATTGCCTGGCACTATCGGATGATTGACAAAGGGCTCGGAGAAAAACGGGTTCGTGAATTTCGGGACGTGTTACTCTATCTGACCGCTAACCTTGACTTACAAGTTTTAGAAGGTAATAAGGTTGTAGAGATCAAAAATGCCGGAGTCAACAAAGGCAAAGCAGCAGCTTACTGGCTGGGTAAAGATAGTTACGATTTCACCTTTGCAATCGGGGATGATTCGACAGATGAAGATACATTCCGTGCCCTGCCAGAAGATGGCTTTACGGTAAAAGTTGGCCTTGGGAATACAGACGCCCGGTTCAATGTACTCGATGTTGAAAATGTAAGAGACCTTTTAGAGGAACTCCAAAAATAATTACTCTGCAAGGAGCAAGTAGAATCAATGCTCGCCAAACATTTATTCTACTTGCCCCCTGTT
>JAHDHW010000155.1 GCA_020631105.1 Saprospiraceae bacterium
CTATTATCTTTCAAAGCTTTTGCACTATTCCGGGACCTGATCATTATGGGCCTATTGGCTCAACTATTCAATCGCTTCCGGGAAAACACTCTGGTATTCTTTGGGCTATTCGCTTTTCTTTTTGCCAGTTATCAATTTGCAGGGAAGTCGTACTTGATGCAGTCTTTACAAAGTCCGACAGTTGCTACGACGACCGCTTCAGAGGACGTAGGATCCGTGAATGAATATATTGATCCGGCTGGAGAATTACTCGCAGAGCTGCGCCCCGGATCAAATACCCGGGACTTACAAGCGATCGTCGAAACCTACGACCTTCAGTTTACTCGTGCCTTCGCGCCTACGGCTGCTGAGCAAACAGACCTTGATGATTTTTATATTGTAAATATTCCGGATGCTAATGCGCATCAATACGAAGCCATCATTACAGCGCTGACCAATCACCCTAGTATCGAATCAGTGGAACTCAATGAACTATTGCGGATTAATCCAATCGAAGCCTTACGCAAAAAGCCTAAAAAACGAGTGTATCCCGTCAATGATCCACAAGTAAATCAGCAATGGGGATTCGAAGTGATGGCCATGGATGAATTATATAAATACCTCGCCGATAATAATATTCAACCAAAGCAGAAAACTAAATTATTTATTATTGATTCCGGTGTACAAGCTGATCATGAGGATCTTCAGGCGCGGTATCGGTCCCTAAAAAAATCTTATGACACCGATCAACTTGGGCATGGTACTCACTGTGCAGGCATCGCTGCTGCAGTGACTAATAATGGAATCGGGATAGCTTCCCTTTTTCCAAGTGATGACTTTGTGGAGATTACTAGTATCAAGGTCACCAACCCTTTCGGACTAATTCCGCAGAGTCGTCTGATCGCAGGTATTACGGAAGCTGTGGACGCGGGAGCAGATGTAGTATCCGTCTCCATTGGTGCTCGGTCCAGAGAGGCTTCGCAAAAAGCATTTCAGGAGGTGGTAGAATATGCAAACCAAGCAAATACCATCATCGTAGTCGCGGCTGGAAATGATAATTTGTCTGCCACGCAATTTACGCCGGCTAACGCCGAAGGTGTGATTACTGTAAGTGCAATTGATACACTGGTTGGTAAGGCTAGTTTTTCAAATACAGTTGGCGAATTGGATATGGGTCTCGCCGCTCCGGGTGTTGACATCTACTCTACTTACCCGGGTAATAAATACAAAGTGTACTCCGGTACTTCAATGGCTTGTCCACAGGTCTCCGGTTTGATCAGCTTACTTCGTAGTTTAAATCCTGACTTAACAACTAAAGATGCGTACCGCATTCTAAAATCAACGGGTAGATCAACCAAAAGTACCAGTACCACCGGCCCTTTAATACAGCCGGCAAAAGCCGTTAAAGAAATAATGAGTGGTATCTAGATAAGCGCATAAAAAAACACCGCTACAATAACTTGTGCGGTGCTTCAAAGCAATGTAAAACAATGAAAAAACCCTAAAATCTGTTCTTTACTTTGGAGAAAGTTTTTGTTTTTCGTCTATCTAAAAAATACTAATTTTTGTTTTCTAATATCTTATATGCGCGTTCAAAATCCGGTACGCCTGCTCCACATCGATTGCAGTCCTGTTCGCCCGCCGCGCTGTTAATAATTGCTGCACGAATCTCCTGATTGGTTTTAGTTGGAAAAGCAGACCATAATGATGCGGCCAAACCTGCAACTAGAGGTGCGGAATAAGAAGTACCACTTGCAGTACGGACTCTTGATCCATACACTGCTGCGACTGCTAAGTCTACGCCCGGCGCGACAATCTCAGGTTTTGATCGACCATCAGCCGTCGGTCCGTAACTACTAAAATCTGCAACCTGTCCCTCAAAATCGGAAGCCCCCACTGCAATTACATATTGAGCATCTGCTGGTGCGTTCAAACCTCCTGATCGCTCCCGTCCGTCATTGCCTGCACTGGTGATCACTAACATGCCTTTCGTAAAAGCAATATCTGCTGCTAAACTGATTAATGCTGTTCGGCCATTCAGGTCATCCCTGGAATAATTCATGGCCCTATGATTAAAAGACGTATAGCCCAGCGAACTATTAATAATATCTGCGCCAATACTATCCGCGTATTCTGCCCCTGCGATCCAGTTACACTCTTCAATTCTCATTTCTTGGTTTCGATCTTCTGTGCGGATACAAACGTAGTTGGCCTGAGGTGCCATACCTACCAATTTGCCGGGCTGATTAGCCGCCATCACAGAAAGCACTTTTAGACCATGCGTGCTGGCATGATTCACATTAGCATCATCATCTACAAAGTCCCATCCCGGAAGCACTTGGCCGTTATTCCGAAGGCTGTCGAAGAAGATACTGTTGTGAAAACCAATGAAGCCACCGTCAAGAACCGCAATGGTCTTGCCAGCTCCCCGGTGGCTGTTTTGGTGCAAATACTGCCCGTTCAGGGCATTCAACTGTTGATTGCCAAAGCCGTAAATTAATGCTTCTTTAGTTGTCGCCAGGGCTCTAACACCACTGGTCGCGTTGGCTTTGCGATCGTTCTCAAACCCGACTAGTTCAATATTTTTTACAAAAGATAAGTTGCTGAGTTTTTCTGCTTGCTCTGCTGTACATCGTACAGCTGCAGCGTTAAACCACTTGGAAGTGTAGCGGACCTCCGCTCCATTAGATCGAATAAAAGTTAAATATTTGGGAGTGACCGGAAGATCGCTAGAGTCAATAGCGATCCCTTGTCGTTGCCGACGTTCAATGGCGGCTGATGAGAGATATTCGCTCGGAGTTTCAATCCGATACGGTGTCTCTGATTTATTTGTAAAAGTTAACCAATACTCATGAATTTGAGCAGATCCAAGGATACTAAATCCTAGAAAGCAGCATGCAATTGCCAGACGTAGCGTCATTGCGATGAGTCGTTTTGGTTAATATTAAAGATTCAAAAGAGGGGGGGAAGGGGAAAAAAAACTATCTTATCTCTGCCGAAGCAGATTGTATTCTTCCGATTGTATGTCACAAAAATAAAGGGGAATATTGGTGGGTTGGATGGTACAAAAATACAGTAACTTCAGGCGGAGTTCCTAATTTAAATTGATTTTTTTTAGATAATTTTAATCTTCATGTGTCGCTTCTTTTACTAGTCTCAAAATAGCTTCTTGAATCTTAGCTCACTACGAATTAACTTATACCTCAATACGTCACTTTTCCTTCAGTATAATTTTTATTCGCTGATCCTTTCGCTTCTCTAATACTCTACCCTTCTCAGGGTAGAAAGCACTAAAAAATGCTTGTCATAAAACTTATCGCTTCAAGGATAAAAATTAATATGGAAGTAAATTCGAGAGGATCAGGCAGAGAATACCAAGGTGTTTTAATCCTAAACACCTGGTTGCTTCTACTAAGTTATCAGTTGAAATATGACTAAGACTTCTCTTATTTCTTAAAGCCGATAGATTTTTTAGTGAAGATCGATTGCTCTTTATCTTTAGAGAAGGTAGACAAATCATCTAAGCTAATGACATTAGCGTCTACTTTTTTGCGTAGTGCTTTGGATAAACTTGCAAGTCGAAGGTTATGATTTTTCATTGCTTCCTGAACAAGTCCACGAACTGTTCGCGCGTTTCCAAAGTATTTATCTCTGAATTCGTGAATGAAACCCATATAATCTAATAAAAACTCCTGTGCACTCGGATCAACGACCATTCCTTTTTCATCGAACATGGATAAAGCAATCTGATTAAGTTCGGCAGGGTTATAATCCTCAAACTTAAGAACCTTATCAAATCGACTATTTAAGCCCGGATTGGCTTTGAGGAAGTTTTGCATATTGTCTGGATATCCCGCAACAAATACAAAAAACTGTCCACGGTGATCCTCCATTCGTTTAAGCAGGGTTTGAATCGCTTCAGAACCAAAGTCTCCATGAGAAACGCCTCCAACGCTTTGTGTAAGGGCATAAGCCTCATCAATAAAAAGTACTCCACCGATTGACTCTTCGATTTTTTCGGCGGTTTTGATGGCTGTTTGTCCAACGAATCCGGCTACTAGTCCTTGTCGATCTGTTTCGACCATATGACCACGCTCCAGGATACCGAGTGCTTTATAAATTTTAGTAAGGATACGAGCAACAGTGGTTTTCCCAGTTCCAGGGTTCCCTACAAAGACTGTATGCAAGGAGAAATTATTCAGAACATCCTGGCTGGTCTCTCGATAATATTTCACGAGATGGACCATCTCATTGATCTGGGTTTTGACATTATCCATGCCTATGAGCATGTTAAGCTCCTGAATCGCTTCATCCAGTAAAGGTTGATCGACCGGAATATTGGGCAGTTCTTTTTTAGGTTGATATTCAATTTTGTCGACATCTTCCGTACTGATCAGTGAAAGCGCTTCTTTGCTTAATCCTCGGGGGTTATCCGTTCCCATGGTACGAAGTCCAAGGTTGATCTTCGCTTTTTCAACCAGATCATAGACAAATCTGGCATTTCCAAAAGACCGATCTCTTGCCCGGAAGGCATTGACGATAATCTCATCAATTTTTCTGGATGCTTCCAGACTAAAATCAACTCCTTTTTCTTTACAGGCATAGGCTGCGATTCGCGAAAGTTCCTGAGGCAGATAATCAGAGAATTCAAAATATAATTTAAACCGCGACTTCAAACCTGGGTTAGAGTCGAGAAAATGCTTCATTTCTTTTGGATAGCCTGCTACGATTACGGCCATATCACCGGGGCCGTTCGACATTTCTTTGACAAGGATTTCGATCACCTCCCTTCCAAAATCTTTACTGTCGTCATTACTCCTTGCAAGAGCATAAGCCTCATCAATAAAAAGTACTCCACCTCTGGCCTTTTCAATAGCTTCTTTGACTTTAGGGGCCGTTTGTCCGATATACTCCCCTACCAAATCTACTCTATCTACCTCGTGAACATGTCCTTTACTAAGCAGTCCCATTTTTTTGTAGAGTAGCCCCATCATACCTGCAACCGTAGTTTTTCCGGTACCAGGGTTCCCAATAAAGACAGAGTGAACATTGATCTCTTCTTTCTCCTCGAAGCCTTTTTCTTTTCTTAGCTGTAGGAATTGGATATACTTTGCGTGATCCCAAACTTTCTCTTTAATTTGAGTCAAACCAATCAAGCCATCAAGCTTGGCCATTACATCTTCGAACGTCTGGTTAGTATCTGTCTCCGGGTCCAATACCACAGGCGTATGCCGATCGGGTAATAAAACCGGGGTAATCCCCTCCTCAAACTCTTCCCCTACCTGGAATGGGATAATTGAGAGCAATCGATCCATAAAGATCAATTCGGCGGTGTAGCGGTCCTTACGCCACGAGCCTTTTACGTTTGAGCCCCATCCGGCGGTGATCTTAATCAGATCATCTCTCTTCTCGACTCGTTGTAGTCGCACTACCTGCCCTTTCAGCTCCCGGGCATCATTATAAAACTTTGTAAACAGTTCACATTGCCAGCTTTTGGTAGCATGGATATTTTTGAGGATAATCTCTACATATATGTAACGCGTCTCCTCACTACTAAACTGGCGGAAGTAACTACGATCGTCTTCTGTTACATCATCATAAGGACCTTCATAAAGTCGAAGGGACTGGACCTCCAGGTATGCATTCTCACCAGGGCCTGCATGCTTACCGGCATCTTCTACATAAAAATACTTTGTGGCTACTTTTTCTCCTTCGATCCAGGCCTCCCAATAATAAGTACCTTTTTTCCAAAACTGCCCTTCACTCTTATTTCCCCAACCTTCCCGGATAAAGACCGTAGAATCATATTTACTGACTTTTCGGTTTTCGAAGCGCAGGTTACATATTTCTTTTCGCCCTTTTTTCAGGCTAAAACATTTCAATTCTACATTAATCTCCCAATCTTCTTCATCAAACAACTTATTATAAAAAGACAATTCAGCATAAACATAGGTGGTCTCATACCGATCGAATACTTGACGGTACTTCTTTTTATTGTCCGCAAGCCATTCTGTTGAGGCATACACCTTCAGCTCTCTAAATTTAAAATTCTTGGAGCTTGGATATTTATAACTTTCTGCCATTTAAGTTTTGATACTATCTTTCTATATGATACGGGAGGGGTTTGTACTTTTAATAAGATAACTTTTAATTATCCCTATAAGTTTATAAACATATACTTTTTTATGTAACCGGGCAATAATATTTAAAAAAAAATGTCCATTTGTCATTGTTGGAATTTTAACTAATTTCACAATTCTTAAGAATTAAGGAGTTTGGACTTATCATCCATTAATTTTTTGCTTAGAATCGTCGATTAATATTTAACAATTCCCCTGCCCAGGAATGAGCTTTGTCAATTTTAACATCCCGGTATTTGTCCAGAATCAAAAGTTGAACGATCAATCTTCTTTTGTACTAAGACCTTTGTTTTTGGGCTATCCAGTGGCCAATGCAAGGCGTTTTGAGCAGGCTGTAACAAATTTCAAAAAAGAAATTCGCCGAAACCTCAATAATTTTCTGGTCGACCGCAGTAATCTGGACGAAATCCTTTGGTACCGATTTAACCCTGCTTTGGATCTTCAGAAACTAGATTTACAAATTGCGCTTGGTAAAGCAAGTTTTTATGGAACTTTCACAGTCGTTACCTTTGATGTTCAACACCTTAACTTTGCTTGCTTACCGGCATTTGGCAACTATTTATTTATGCTGCCTGCAGGTAAAAAGAAGCAGCAGCTTTTACAGGAACAGAGCGCGAAGGTTATTGCTGAATTATTTAATGAATATCGAAATGAGCTAGGCGGAGATTTTCGACCAGAAGAGTATTGTGCTGATCCCAAGGCATTTATTACCACAGTACCTATTAGTTTGAATATTCGTTCTGGAAAATTTTCTTTTGAACAGAATGAGTTGCCGGGCTTCTTTCAACGCATGCAGTCAGACTCAGACTTTGATGGAGCAGTTGAAATTGAAAAGGTCGGTGAGAATCTCAACAATCGTTATCCGGAAGACCTCAAACGAAGTTATTTTAGAGACGAGCTGGTTCAACGCTTGTCCCGAATCATCTATCAGGCCGAAAACACTCCACTGGTCCTGATTGGTCCGGAGGGCATTGGCAAACAAACCGTAGTCCACGAAATTGTTTATCAGTACCTCCAACAAAAAGAAGAAAGCAAGCAACGTAAGGAATCCTTATTCGCCAAAATATGGCAGATTGATCCCACAAGGGTCATTGCAGGTATGAGCATTGTGGGCTGGTGGGAAAAGAGGATGGAGTCCATTATTCGATTCGTTTTAGAAAAGAAAAAAGGAGAACATGACAAGCTCCTATTTACCAATGCTGTTGCCCTTATCCGAATTGGTAAAAATGCTTCCAATGATTTAGCATTAAGTGACATCCTTCGACCCTATCTCGAAAAAAGGCAATTGCAAGCAATTCTTTTGGCAACACCAGAGGAATGGAAAATCGTACAGGAGAAAGATCGGAGATTCAGCGATCTCTTTCAGGTAGTACGGATGACAGAGCCAGATCTTGCTACTGCTGCCAAAATGGTTTTGCAACAACGCAAGCACCTTGAATTAGAACAAGGATGTACTTTTAGTATTCTGGCGATCCAGCAGTTATTTCATTTTCAGCGAAACTACCTCAAACGGAAAGCTTTACCGGGTTCGATTATGAAACTAATGAATCAACTCGCTGCAAAATATCGCTATCAATATATCGATGCACCGGAGGTAAAGGCTGAATTTGAAAATATAAGTGGCCTTAACGAAAAGCTATTTGATGTTACACATATCTTTGAAAAGAATGAAGTCCGGCAAAGGATTGGTAGTCAGCTTGTAGGTCAACCCGCTGCGATAGATGCTCTTAGTGATACTATACATTTGCTAAAAGCTAAACTCAATAATCCGAATAAACCTGTAAGTTCTTTTTTATTCATTGGTCCTACCGGCGTTGGCAAAACGCAAGCAGCAAAAGTACTCGTAAAAGACATGATGGGCTCAGAGGATGCCTTGATCCGTTTTGACATGAACGAGTACATTGACGCTGGAGCTTCCGCTCGATTAATCGGTGACTATTATAACCCGGAAGGGCAGCTTACCGGAAAAATCCGATATCGCCCATTTGGTGTTGTGCTTTTGGATGAAATCGAAAAAGCACATCCGACAGTACATGATCTGCTCCTGCAGGTACTTGATGATGGAAGGTTAACAGATAGCCTCGGGCGTACGATTGACTTTTCGAACACCATTATCATCATGACTTCGAACATCGGCGCAAGCGCAATTGATCAGCAATTGGGCTATGATACTGCGAGCCGGGATGATAGTGCAATTTATCGTAAAGCCGTAGAGAATTTTTTCCGGCCTGAGTTTATTAATCGTATTGACCGTATAGTTATCTTCAATCCATTGCAACCACCACATATTCTGAAGATTGCGAAGTTGCAAATCCGTGAACTACTCCGACGGGATGGTTTCGTCCGACGAACAACTATCCTTAATATCACCAAGGAAGCACTGGAATGGGTTGCCCACCGAGGCTACGACGTCAAAATGGGGGGACGTGCCCTAAAGCGTCAGATAGAAAAAGATCTAACCTCTCTTTCTGCGGAGCAATTGATTGTAACAGAGAGTGATAACCCAATTATCCTGGAAATCAGTCTTGAAAAAGATCACCTGGTTCCGATTATTCACACCCTTGAGTTTGCGGATGCGCTACCTGAAGGTTGGCTACCAGAGCTTCCGGACGAGACCAAAGGTCGAGGCTTTTTCCATCAGTTAATTCGGAGGGTGGAGACCATCGAAAGAAAAGTAAAAAAACAGGAGGAAGCAGAAGAAGATAAAAGCTCCGAGGTCATTGTCATTGGGGATGATAGTCAGCAACTCGATTGGCAATATTATGACTTCAAAGAAAGAATTACTTCTCTTAAGCAACAGCTTACGACCCTCTCCTTGGGATTTAGAGATAAGTACTTCAAAGATGGACCGGCTATCCCGCTTCGCCTAAAATATAGTTCTCTCATTCCAAGACGGACAGAAGCATTGGCCAAACAGATTAGAGCCAATACGCAGGATCGAATCATTCAAATGGAGGCCCTTCAAGAAGTAAAAGAGTCCTATCAATACGCCGCTGGTTTATTCGATAGTATCCAGACGGAGTTTATTGAAAACTTACTAGACGTTAGTTTTCTCGAAATCGCAAGTCGGGGTTTCTTAAAAGGTATTTCGGATAAGATCATCTTAGAATTTAAGTCTTACATCCAAAACCAGGGGGATACCGAGATTAAATACCTCTCGGCTATTTATAAAAACTTATTTGAGGCACTCGACCTTACTTATGAGTATAATAGAAAGCACAAATCCTTTACAATTGAAGGACATGGCGTTTATGAATTACTAAAAAATGAAGCGGGTATTCACCTTTTTTACATCCCTTATTCGAATCCCATTCCAATCCAGTTAAGCCTTCGAAAAGCGGAAAGAAAGCCCTCTCGATTACGCAATAACAAAGTTATTCGACTCTACGATCAAAATGCAACGCTAACGGATTTACGTTCGTCTTATACCAATACCATTTCGATCTCCCCCGGAGAGTTCAAGCTACTCCTTTTCGCTGGTATTCGCAGCTCAAAACTAAACCGTAACAAACTTGTTTAAAACTAGGATAAAAGGTACTTTTGCGCCGTTCTGAAAAAGGGTCAAGCGTGACTTTAAAGTGCAAGAGCGTCTTAATTCGGACATTAAAAACAGTTTAAAAATCCTTTTTTGACCTTTGTCAAAAAAACATAAAAAGTACTCAATGGCAAGTGTAAAATTCACTTTCGAAGATAAAAACATCAAACCCGTGCTTGTCGAAAATGCTGAGGAAGGATATTCCATCCTTGAGATTGCAGAAGACAATGACGTTCATCTAAATCATAATTGTGGTGGCGTTTGTGCTTGTTCGACCTGCCACGTTTATGTCCTCAAAGGAGAGGATGAATTAGAAGAAATCTCTGATAAAGAAGAAGACTTTATTGACCGGGCAATTAACCCAAGGCTCGAAAGTCGCCTGGGTTGTCAATGCGTAATTATTGATGAAGATGCGGAAATCGAAATCGAAATTCCGGATCAATCACAAATTATTGGTCACGAACACTAATGCGATCTTACAAAGACGCCTCCTTACAGCGGAGCCTCAAGTAACATTGTATAATTTTAAAATATCATTCAATACTAATCATGCCATTTAAAGATATAGACGATTTTCCAATCAACTGGCCAGACCACGAAGACATTGCGATGAAGCTTTACGAACGTTTTGGCGACGAGTTTACGGAAGGAAAAATTTACCGCATCCGATTTACAGATCTACTGGATTGGATTCTTGAAATTCCAAACTTTGAGGGAAAACGAGAAGACAGTAGTGAAAATCACTTGGAGCAAATTCAGGCAAAGTGGGTTTACGAGTGGCGGGATAATCAATAATCCAAGCCTATAAACAAACGATAGCCAATGAATTTCCTCGAGCAATTCCGACAGGTACATACTTTCATTTTTGATGTTGATGGTGTCCTCACTAATAGTGAGTTACTCATCACGGAGGAGGGAAAACTCCTTCGCAAAATGAATACCCGGGATGGCTTTGCGATGAAGCTTGCCATCAAAGCCGGATACCGGGTTTGTATTATCACAGGCGGAAGTTCAGCTGGTGTCGTCGAACGACTCAAAGGACTTGGCATTACAGACATCTACAAAGGAGTCGACGATAAATTGGAAGCCTTCGAAGAATACATACACATGTATGATCTCGAACCAGGCGGCATCCTTTATATGGGGGATGACATTCCGGACTATGATCCAATGCGCTTAGTCGGTCTACCTTGCTGTCCAAAAGATGCCGCAGTCGAAATCGCAAGGATATCTCAGTATCATTCTCCAATCGAAGGGGGACGTGGCTGTGTTCGTGATGTAATCGAAAAAGTACTCAAATTACACGGACACTGGATTCCTGACATGGCCGATATTGACGATTCAACTTCTTCTGCTAACCAAGCTCCTCAATAGGTGGCTTACCTTCGTATCCTCCGCATACCCAACCTGATTATTGTAGCTGCTACACAAGCGCTGTTTTGTTTTTTTATTCTTAAGGTCTTCACAAGCGCTGATCAAACTCCGGTGTTAGACGCACTGCACTTCGCATTATTAATCCTGACGACTATGCTCATCGCAGCAGGCGGTTATGTGATCAATGATTGGTACGACCAGCGAATAGATAGCATTAACAAACCTGAGCGAATGATTATTGGGAATGGTATGAACAGCTCCGCGGCTATCATGTATTATGGTTTACTTGTTGTCCTCGGTGCTTTGATCGCATTATATTTAGCAGCTCATGTCCAAAACATGGGTTTATTTTTCATTTACCCGATTGCGGTATTTTTACTCTGGTGGTATTCTTTTTCACTGAAGCGTCAGCCACTTGGAGGAAACCTGGTAGTGGCTTTATTTACTGCTTTTGTACCAGGAATAGTCTGGTTTGCTGAACGGGAGGGCTTTTCTCAATTAGATTCTGCCTATGGAATCCAGATGCGACAGCTTTTCATCTTCTATATGATTTTCGCTTTTGTCTCTACCCTATTCCGGGAAATCATTAAAGATATAGAAGATTATAAAGGCGACTTAAAAGATGAATGCAGAACCTTACCAATTGTAGTCGGCGTACAAGCTGCCAAAAACATTGCCTTAGCTATTGGGTTCATTTTATTTGCGATCATCACCTATTGGTTATTGATCCAATGGAATGAATTGACAGGCTGGCTTCAACTTACTTCCCTACTTTTCCTTCTTTTGCCGAACCTATTCGTGCTTTGGCAAGCCATTCGGGCAAAGACAACAGAGGATTACCATAATTGCAGCCAGTGGACAAAATATTGGATGATCGCGGGATTATTATATTTGTGTTTGTTTTTAGTCATTCGATAACTACTTAGTCATATCACAAGTACATGAATTTTCCAAAACTCATCCTGGCATCTCAGTCTCCTCGCCGTAGTCAGTTACTTCGGGAAGCAGGCTTCGATTTCGTCGTCAAAACGAATCCAGTAGAAGAAAACCACCCGCCAGATACTTTACCGCAGGACATTCCCGCCTTTCTGGCACATAAAAAAGCAAAGGCTGCTATTCATTTTATTGAGCAAAATGAGATCATTATCGCCGCAGATAGTATTGTAATACAGGATGGAGTCATCTTTGAAAAGCCAAAGGATCGCAATGACGCCGTTCGGATGCTCAAAGCCCTAAGCGGAAGCCAGCATGAAGTCATCACTGGCGTTTGTCTATTGACTAAAGAAAAGGTAAAAACATTCTCCGGAAGATCAGTTGTATACTTTGAAGAGCTCAGCGACGAAGAAATCGACTATTATATCGATCACTATAAACCATTCGACAAAGCAGGATCTTATGGCGTACAAGAATGGTTAGGCTTTTGTAAAATTCACAAGATTGAAGGTACTTATACAAACGTAATGGGCCTCCCCGTCGATCTCGTTTACAAGCACCTCAAAAACTTCTAA